>JBQCFA010000243.1:0-5401 GCA_051959695.1 Rhizobiaceae bacterium | reverse complement strand
CGTGCCGGCAATGCCGGCGGGGAAGAAGAGGACGAGCAGGATGAAGAGAAGACCGAGCCAGAGCGGCCAGCGGTCGGGATCGAGCAGATGCGGCAGGACCGGCAGGTCGCCGGTCGCGCCGGCGGCGGCGGCCATGACGTCTTTCAGGTAGGACTGGGCGAGGCTCATCACCACAACGCCGATGATGGCGCCGTACATGGTGCCCATGCCGCCGATCACCACCATCAGCAGGATGTCGATCATCAGATCAAAGGATAGCGTGGTGTCGGGGCCGGTATAGCGCAGCCATACCGCCCAGGCGATGCCGGCGACCGCGGCGGCGATCGCGGCGATGACGAACACCGCCGTGCGGTAGGCGACGACACGATAGCCGATGGCCTCGGCGCGCAGCTCGTTCTCGCGGATGGCCTCGAGCACCGTGCCAAGCGGCGAACGGACGATGCGGGCGAGGAGAACGAAGACGACGAGGCAGATGAAGAAAACAAAGTAGTAGAGCGCCAGCCGGCCGTTGAGCGGCACGTCGAGCAGGCGCGCCGCCTCGCCGTCGGCGCCCGTGACGAGCTTCATGGCCGGCCTGAACAAATCCGGCGTCGAATAGACGAGTCCGTCCTCACCGCCGGTCAGGCTGGTGAGCTGGGAGGCAAGCACCATCATCACCGAACCGGCGGCGAGCGTGACCATGGCGAAGAACAGCGCCTTCACCCTGAGCGAGAGCAGGCCGATCAGAACCGCAAGCGCCGCCGCGGCCGCCACGCCTGCGACGCTGCCGAGCAGCAGGTGGCTCCAGTCGGCACCGCCGAACTTGAGCCCCATGGCGGCGCCGTACGCGCCCATGCCGAAAAACATTGTGTGGGCGAAGGAAACGATGCCGGTATAGCCGATGAGGAGGTCGTAGCTCGCCGCCAGGACGACGAAGACGCAGATGCGCGCCGCGACCTGCGTCGAGCGGACGTCCGAGAAGACGAAGGGTGCGAAGAGCAGCAGGAGGCCGATCGCGGCGATCATTGCGAAAAGCACGGCCCTGCCCGCCATGGGGCGGCCGGCCGCCGGGGAACGAACCGGTGTCGCAGCCGCGTCGGTCATGACTTCACCGCCGGCTTGAGCCCCCAGGGCCGCCACAGGAGTACCGCCATCATCAGGAGCATGTTGGAGGCGAGCGACAGTTTCGGAAAGAGGAAGGCGACGTAGTTGCCGAGCAACCCGACCAGCAGCGCGCCGAGCAGCGAGCCTTCGATGGAGCCCAGCCCGCCAATGATGACGACGATGGTGATGAGGATCAGCATCTCACTGCCGAGCGAGCCGGTGATCGTGCCCTGATAGCCCGCCCACATGGCGCCGCCCATGGCGGCAAGCGCCGAGCCGAGCATGAAGACGCCGACGAACAGCCGCTCGATGCGGAAGCCTAGCGCCTCGACCATCTCGCGGTTCTCGACGCCGGCGCGGATCAGGAGCCCGATCCGGGTGCGGTTGAGGACGAGATAAAGGCCGATGAAGACGACCAGCCCGAGGCAGAAGGCGAAGACGCGATAGATCTCGATCGAGGCGTCGCCAATGACGAAGATGCCGTTCAGGGCCGCCGGGCGCGCCACGGTGACGGGATTGTCGCCCCAGATGGCGCGGACCAGTTCTTCCGAGACGATGAGCGCGCCCATGGTGATGAGGATCTGCCTCAGATGGTCGCCGGCGACCGGACGGATGACGAGATACTCGAAGACGAGGCCGGCGACGAGGCCGAAGAGCGATGCCGCTCCGATCGCCGCGAAGAGGGCGAGGAGGTTGAGGCCGACGGATTGCGCGCCCACCCATGCCGAAAGGCCGGCCAGCACCGACGCTGCGATGAAGGCGCCGAACGAGATGAAGGCGGAATGGCCGAAATTCAGCACGTTCATCAGTCCGAAGACGAGGCTGAGCCCAGAGGTCATCAGGAAGATCATCATGCCCATGGCCAGCCCGGCGATGGTCAACGTCGCCCAGGACGAGACGGAGCCGATCAGCGGGAGGGCCACGACCATGAGAATGACCGGCAGGGCATAGACGCCGCCGATGCGCTCGAAAGCCGGTGCGATCTTCTCGGAAAGGCGCAACATGGTCTCCTACTGATGCGCGGCCATGGACAGGCTGAGAAGGCGCGTCTGCAGCGCCTCGTCGGCGGCGAGCGCGGCCATGTCGCCATCGTGGACGATGCGGCCGTCGTCGATGACCGAGACCTTGCCGCCGAGCGAGGACGCGAACAGAAAATTCTGCTCGACCAGCAGAATCGTCGTATCACGGGCGATTTCGCGGAAGGCGCCGATCATGGCGCGGATGATTGACGGCGCCAGTCCCTTGGTCGGTTCGTCGATGAGGATCAATTCGCGCTTCTCGATGATGGCGCGCGAGATGGCGAGCATCTGCTTCTGGCCGCCGGAAAGCGACCAGGCCGGCTTGTCCCAGAATTGCCGGATAGCGGGAAAGAGCTCGTGGATGCGATCGAGCCGCGTGCGATCGAAGCGGCCGCCCGAGGCCGCCAATCGCATATTCTCCTCGACGGTGAGGCCGCCGAATATGCCCATGTTCTCAGGCACGTAGGCGATGCCGAGCCGGGCGATATCGGCCGTGTGGAGCGCGGTGATATCGTGGTGGCGAAAGACGATGGCGCCGGTTCGCGCCCGCCACAGGCCCATGATGGTCCGAAGCGTGGTGGTCTTGCCGGCGCCGTTGCGACCGAGCAGGACATAGACGCCGCCATCCGGCACATCGAGGGTGACGCCGTGCAGCACCCGGTACTGGCCGATATCGGTATGGACGTCGTCGAGGCGCAGGATGGAGCCGCTCATGCCGTCTCGCCCTCCGGCGGCAGGCCGAGATAGATCTCGCGCACGATCGGCAGCGCCATAACCGCGTCGGGTGCTCCGTCGGCGACGAGTTCGCCATTGTGCAGCACGACGATGCGGTCGGCGAGCGCCCGGACGACGTCCATCTTGTGCTCGACGAGCAGGATCGTCTTCTCCCTGTCCTTCTTGATGCCGGCGATCAGATCGAGGATCACCGGCGCCTCGTCGACGCTCATGCCGGCGGTCGGCTCGTCGAACATGAAGACGTCCGGCTCCATGGCGAGCAGAAGCGCCACTTCCAGCTTTCGCTGGTCGCCATGCGGCAGGGCCGCGGCGGGGAGATCGGCGAGGGCTGCCAGCCGCGTCGTCTCCAGATGCGCATACGCCAGCGCCGCGATATCGCGCCAGGCGCGGGCCGGGCGAAAGGCGCGCGGGCCGACGCCATGGCGCGCCTGCACCGCCAGGCGGACATTCTCCAGCACGCTGAGGCGCGGAAACAGATTGGTGAGCTGGAAGGCGCGCCCGATCCCGGCCTTGGCGCGCGCCGAGGGAGACAGGCGCGTGATGTCGACGCCGTCCTTCAGGATGCGCCCCTCGGTGGGAGCGAGCTGCCCGGAAACGAGGTTGAACCAGGTCGTCTTGCCGGCGCCGTTCGGGCCGACGATGACGGTGAGCTCGCCGGGCCGGAAGGCGCAGGATACGCCGTTGACCGCAGCGTGGCCGCCGAAGCGGATGGTCAGGTTCTCGGTGCGGATGGATGGCATGGCTCGGGCGGTCGGCAGTCGGAAAGAAGGCAAGGTCTCCAAAGCGGTTTCCCTAATGCCTAGTGCCGGCTGCCGATTGCCGTTACCTCACTTCGTATCGTCGCGGCCGACGGGGATCTTCATCTCGTCGGCCTTGATCACC
Organism: Rhizobiaceae bacterium; assembly: GCA_051959695.1. Classification (GTDB taxonomy): domain Bacteria; phylum Pseudomonadota; class Alphaproteobacteria; order Rhizobiales; family Rhizobiaceae; genus Mesorhizobium_L. The sequence goes on along the minus strand of JBQCFA010000243.1, from coordinate 1,682 downwards.
TTGACCAGCTCAGGCACGGCGTATTTGGCGCCGGCGTCGACCTTCATCTTGTACATGAACATGTCCTGCAGCGCCTGGTGATCCTGCGGACGGAAGGTCATCGGGCCCTTCGGCGTATCCCACGTCATGCCGGCCATGGTCTTGATCAAGGTATCCGTATCCCACTTGTCGGCGGTCTCCAGCGCCTTGACGATGGCCAGCGCCGCCGCCATGCCGCCGCAGGTGAAGAAGTCCGGCGGCTCGCCGAAACGCTTCTCGTGCTCCTTCACCAGCCAGTCGTTCACCGGGTTCTTGGGCGCCTCGTAGTGGTAGTACATGGCGCCTTCGGCGCCGCCCAGCTTCTTGGCTATCGCCGCAAGCTGCGGCAGGATGAAGCCGCCGGTCGATATCTCGATACCGTAGCGGTCTAGGCCGGCCTGCGTGAGCGGCGTGAAGGCGTCGATCCCGGCGATGTTGACGAAGATCACCTTGCGCCCCGGCTTGTCTTTCAGAGCATCGATCATGCGCTGGATCGTTGCCGTGAAATCGGTGGTCTTGAAGGGGATGTATTCTTCGTCGACAACATTGGCGCCGGTGCCTTCGAGCGCGAACTTCAGCGCGTTGATGCCGTCATGTCCAAAGGCGTAGTCCTGGGCGAGCGTGGCCAGATAGAGGTTCTTGTCCGGCCTCAGAGCGATCGCCTGGGCCTGCATGTCCATGGACGACTTGCGCGAGGTCTTGAAGACGTATTTGTTGGAGTTCGGTCCGGTGAGCGAGTCGGCCACCGCACCCTCGATCAGCAGGATCTTCTCGTTTTCCGCCGCGACCGGCAGCATGGCCGTCGTGGCGCCCGAAGAGGTGCCGCCGATGGCAATCAGGGCGCCGTCGGCATAGGCCTCCGAAAGCATCGAACGGGCGATATCGGGCTTAGCCTGCGTATCCTTCTCGATGACCTCGATCTTCTTGCCCTTGACCATCATCGTGCCCTTGGTGGCGTAGTCGAGCCCGAGCTGGAATCCGGTCATCGTCTGCTTGGCATAGACCTGCAGCGGATTGTTGCTGATCGCCTGGACGAGCGCCAGCTTGACGGTGTCCTGGGCGCTAGCCGCCAGCACGCCGCCAAGGGCTAGCGCGCCCGCCAGCGCAAGGGTCGATAGGATTTTTTTCATGGGTTCTCCTCCACAGGGAAATCGTTCATTTGAAAACGGCGCTGCCGAAGACGGCGCAAGGCGATCCTGGGCCGCCCCCGCCCAGAAAAGGCTCGGCTGAGTAATCCTCCCACGCGCCCTGCATCCTCTTCGATTGTTCTTGTCGATGCGGCGCCGGCACTATCCTATCCGCTTCGGCCTCGTCGCAATATCGTAGAAATACGCACACCTCCCCGCTCAATTCCGGTCGAGCATCGCACGCAGTTCCGTCTTCAGCACCTTGCCATAGTTGTTCTTCGGCAGGGCGTCGACGAAGAAATAGCTCTTGGGACGCTTGAAGCGGGCGATCAGATCAAGACAATGGCGGTCTAGCTCGGCCTCTCCGGCGGGCGACGCGGGGTCCCTCACCACGAAGGCGACGACGGTCTCGCCCCATTCCTCATCAGCGCGGCCGACGACGCTCGCTTCGCGCACCGCCGGATGCGACAACAGCGCTTCCTCGACCTCGCGGGGATAGATGTTGGCCCCGCCCGAGATGATCACGTCCTTTGAGCG
>JBQCFA010000242.1:0-3986 GCA_051959695.1 Rhizobiaceae bacterium | reverse complement strand
AATCTCTTTTGGCGGCAAAGCAGCGTGACCACCGCTGAAGCTGAAGCTCGTCAAGGGCTCGCTTGCAGCGGGCGGCCCCCACATTCAGGCGGAAAGTGCCGTCTCGACTTTCAGGCGATCAGCGCGCTGTCGGCGTCGAACTCGCTCACCGGGCCGGACCACTTTATCTTGCCATGCTCCAGCACATGGATCAGGTCGGCATGGCGCAGGGCGAAGGTGAGATTTTGCTCCGCCAGAAACAACGACAGCTCGCCGCTTTCGCGCAACCTCTCGATTACGTTGGAAATCGCATCGAAAATGATCGGCGCCAAGCCCAGAGTCGGTTCGTCGATCAGGAGGATGGACGGCTTCATCATCAGCGCGCGGCCGATGGCGAGTTGCTGCTGCTCGCCTCCCGACAGCGTTTTCGCGAACTGCTTGCGGCGCTCCGCCAGCCGCGGGAACAGGCTTTCGACGAGGTCCATCTGGCGGCGCCTGTCGTGCGAGCCGAGCGCGTTGCCGCCGATCCTGAGATTTTCCTGCACCGTCATGTCGGTGAACAGTTCCCGGGTTTCCGGACACAGTACGACGCCGCTCCTGGCGATCTCGTGCGCGCGCCTCGTCGGCGGGACCTGTCCTCCATACCTGATGATGCCGGCCGCCGGTATGATGCCGCAGATGGCATTGAAGAGCGAGGTCTTGCCCGCCCCGTTGAGACCGACGACGGCCGTGACCCCGCCGCGTGGCACATCGAGCGAGACGTCGTCGAGCGCGATGGCCTCGCCGTACCGCACGGAGACGTTCTCGACCTGGAGCGCGGGAGGTGTGTCGCGCGCTAGCGCATGGGCACGCCGAAACACCGCTTCGTCGCCCTTTCCGAGATAGACTTCACGTACCTGTGGGTCGGCCAGCACATGGTCCGGCAGGCCGTCGGCGATTTTCTGCCCCGAGCTCATGGCGACCACCCGGTCGACGAGCGCGCGAACGCCTCTGACGTTATGGTCGACAAGGATGATGGCGCGCTCGTCGGACCGCAATTGCCGGATAAGGGCGGAAAACTCGTCCATCTCGGAGGCGCTGAGCCCCGCGAAAGGTTCGTCCAGGAGAAGCAGGGATGGCGTGCGCACCAGCGACTTGGCGAGTTCCAGCCGCCGCAGCCCGGCGAACGGAAGTTCGGAAGGCTTGCGGTCCGCGAGGTGTTCGAGGCCGACGAGCTTGAGGGCGTCGTGGGCACGGGCGTCGACATCGGACGATAGGCGAAAGTTGAAGAGGCGGTTCGGCAGGAGGGCCAGATAGAGGTTCTGCAGCACCGTCTGCTGATGTAGGGGCCGCGAGTGTTGGAACACCATGCTGACGCCATGCTCGGCGATGCGGTTGGGCGGGCGGCCGCCGATATCCTTGCCATTGAGGCGGATGGATCCGGAATCGGGCTTCAGCACGCCCATGATGAGGTTCATCACCGTCGACTTGCCCGAGCCGTTGGGCCCGATCAGACCGAGAATCTCGCCCCGGTCCACGGTGAATGTAATGCCATCGGCCGCCTTCAGTCCTCCGAAGCGCTTGGAAAGGTCGGTTACTTCGAGCAGCATCAACGGGCTTTCCGGAAAAGCCGGGTGGCGCCGAGCAACCCGCCTGGCAGAAACAGCAGGATGACCAGCGCAATGACCGCGACCCCCATTTCGCTCAGGGAACCGAGCGGGTGGAGGTACTGCGCGGCGGCGATCAAGAACACGGCGCCGATCGCCGGCCCCACGATAGTGCGGCGTCCGCCGACGATGGCAGCGATGATGACCTGAACGCCGACCGCTGCATCCACGAAGACATTTGCGGAGGCGGTCCCGAGGTAGAACACCATGAGGGCCCCGGCGAGACCGGAGAAGAAGGCGCTGACGCAGAAGGCCGATACCTTGTACTTGGTTATCTCGAAGCCGAGCACGCGCGCGTTGAGCGGGTCCTGTCCGATGGCCTCGAGCACGAGCCCGAACGGCGAGGTTACTAGGAGCCATAGCACCAGGGCCGTCAGTGCGGCGGCGCCGAGCGCGATGTAGAAATTGACGGTTGAGCTGATGGAGATGATGTCGGGCACCGCGAGGCCGATCTCGCCGCCCGTATAGTTGGAGAAAAGGATGATGACCTGACGCAGGATAAGCGTCGCCACGAGTGTCACCAGGCCGAAATAGGGGCCCCGAAGACGCAGTGCCGGAAGCGCCAGCAGCACGCCGGCGACTACCGCCGCCACAGCCCCGGCGGCGACACAGACGGCCGGGGAACCGAGGCCGTTGCTGGACAGCAGGGCCGCCGTGTAAGCCCCCGTGCCGATCAGGAAGGTCGCTCCGAAATTCGGCTCCCCCGCATAGCCGAAAAGCAGGTCCCAGCACATGGCGAAGACGGCGAAGAAGAGGCCGAGCGTCAGGATGCTGAGCAGGTAGGCGTTGACGCCGAGGAAGGGCACCGCGGCAAGAAGGCAGACGACACCAACGGCGACGATGTAACGCCAGAGGCTGCCGTCGGAACCGAGAGGGCGTGAAGCGGCCATCGTCACCGTCTCCCAAACAGGCCCTGGGGGCGGAAGTACAGCACGATGACGAGGATGATCAACGCCGGCAGGCTGCGCAGCGAAGGGCCGAGCGTGTAGGCAGTGGCGGTTTCGATGAACCCGATGAGATTGGCCGCGATCAATGTGCCGCCGACGCTGCCGAGCCCACCCAGCACGACGATCGAGAAGGCGGTTGCCGTCAGGTCGAGCCCGCTGCTCGGCGAGACGCCGAGGATCATGGCGACGAGCACGCCGGCAAGGCCCGCCAAGGCGCCGTAAAGCGCCCATACGAAAAGATGGATGCGCCCCAGGTTGATCCCGCACAGCACAAGGCCGCGCGGATTGATCGAGGCCGCCAGCAGAATCTGGCCGGATTTCGTCTTGCTGACGTAGAACCATAATAGCCCGATCACAAGCCACGCGACGATTGCGACGAAGATGCTCGACGCGGGGGTGCGAACGCCGAAAACGTCCACCACGCCCGGTATCATCTGCGGCAGGCTCACCGAAACGTCGCCGAAAATGGAGGCGAGACCTTCCTGCAGGATGATGGTCCAAAGTAGCGTCGCCACCAGCATGAAGACGTGCTCGTCGCTTTCGGAGAGCTGGAAGTTGCGCTGTAGAGGCCGGATCACCAGGAGGAAGGTCAGGAGACCCACCACGATACCGCCGGCAACACCCGCCGCGAGCGCTGCGAAAAGTCCGAGATCGCTGCGTCCGGCGACATACCAGGCAATGATGCCCGCCGTCGCCAGCGTCGTGCCGTGAGCGAGATTGAGTATCCCGCTCACGCCGTAGAGAAGAGTGAAGCCCGTGGTGGCAAGCGCATAAATGGCGCTGATGATGATACCACTGACGATGAGTTCAGCCAGCATTATGGGATTCGGGCTCCACGCACGCTTTGTCGCTCAGTTCTTCGGTTCGGGAACAAATTTCGGCAAGGTGACCTTGCCCTTGGCGATGTCGGTAGGCCACACGGTCACCTGCTTGCCGTCCTGCCACTGGACGGCGACGCCGGTGACGAAATCCTGGCCGAATTTCATGTCGTGCGTGAGCGGATCGTTCGGTCCCTGGAAGACGATATGACCGCTGGCGCCGACATAGTCAGCCTTTTCCATGGCATCCGCGATCGCGCCGCCATCCGTCGACTTGGCGCGCTCGATGGCGTCCTTGAGAAGGTAGAGCGCGTCATAGGTGGCGAAGGAATGCGCGGCGGGAGTGGTGCCGTATTTCTCCTGGTACTTGGTTGCGAAGGGAACCGTCTTCGGCGTCAGGGGTGAGTCCGTCGAGGCTGCGGTGAAGGTGCTGACGCCCTGCGTGGCACCGCTGGTCTCCTTCCAGAAAGCGCTCGCGCCGGCCTGGGCATTGTAGCCCATGAGCAGCATCGGAACCTGCTGGTTCGCCCACTGGACCACCGGCTTGTTGCCGATGATGCCGACCCCGGTGACGATCGCCTGCGCCTTGGAGGCTT
>JBQCFA010000241.1:0-5076 GCA_051959695.1 Rhizobiaceae bacterium | reverse complement strand
CCCGGCTCGGCGCCGTCGAGCAGGAGGCGGATGACACGCTGCGCCAGCACGTGGGTCTTGCCGGAGCCGGCATGGGCCGAAACCCAGGCGGAATTCTCCGGATCGGAAGCGAGCGCCTGCTGCTGGAGCGTATCGGGCGGGATGACGAGCGGCCGCTTCATTCGCCGCCTTCCCCGCCATCGCCTTCCTCGCCGGCGGCGGACCATTCCTGAACGCGCGCCAGATGGTCATAGGCGCCGCTGGTATCGCCCTCGCGAAAGGGCAGCGCACGCGACAGGTAACCGTTTGCCTCGTTCCTATAGTGGAAAAGCAGGCGCTCCAGTCTTTGCCATGCCTCCTCGGCTAGGTCGCGACCGAGCCTCGTGTTGCGGTTTGCCGTCAGGATCGACTCCTCGATCACGTCGCCGGTCGCCTTCAGCCGGACATAGGCGAGGTCGGCGGGTTCGAGCGGCCCCAGATCGTGGAAGGCGCCGCGCATCAGGAGCGCGCCTTCGAGGGCAAGCTGCGGGGCGACCAGCGTGTGAGCCTGCACTTTCGAGGGCGAGGAACCGGTCTTGTAGTCGAGGATGTCGGCAAGACTTTCCCGCTTGACGTCGATGCGGTCGGCACGGCCGGAAAGCGTGACGCCGGTCGCTCCGATTTCGATGCGAGAGGCGATAGCTTCCGCCTGCCGCCTCGTCGAATCGGCTCGGTGGCTGGCCTCCCATTCGATGAGGCGCGGCGCCATCATCCTGAAACGCGGCCACCAGACCGCGTCGACATCCGCCGGAAGCGCCTCCTCGTCGAAACACTGCCGAGCGATGGCAAGCAATCTGTCGAGCGCATCGAGCGCGTTCGCATCGCCCCCGAATGCCGTGAAGCGATGCAGTATCTCGTGGAAAAGCGAGCCTCGCTCGGCGGCGCTCGGGTCGCGCAGCAACGGATCGAGCGGATCGAGCTGCAGGATCCTACGCGCATAGATCGCATACGGGTCGCGGCGCAGCGTCTCGATCTCGGTGACGGAGAAGTGCGGCGGCCGCGCCGCCAATGGCGGCGACGGCTTGGGACGCGGCGCGAAGGCGACGTTTTCCGGGGCATCGCCGGCATGATGCCGGGCGGCCGCCAGCAGTTCCGCACCGCGTTCGCGCACCCGCCTCGCCGGTTCCTCGCCGATGCAGGCAGTCAGCCGCTGCAGCCAACGCGAAGGGACGGATGGCGCGTCGCCTGCGCGTGCAGCTCGGGCCAGGACGAGCCTCGGCGCGCCGGCCGACATCATGAAATCATGCGCGGCCTGGCCGATGCGGCGTTCGGGCGGGTCGAGGTCTATGCCGGCCTTCATGACGCGCGACATGAAGCCGTCGGGATCGGCGCGTCCGGGCCAGCTTCCTTCGTTCAGGCCGCCGCAGACCAGCGTGTCGACGCTTTGCAAGCGGCCCTCCAGCGCGCCCCAGATCGCCACCGCCCGGTCCGCGCCCTGACGCGGCTTCACCATCTGGCCTGCCAGAAGCGCCGCGAGTATGTCCGGCCATTCGCGCGGGCCGAAGAGGATTGACGAAGGCGCGGCGGCAAGCTCGCGCAGGCGCTCGGCCAGCCGCTCGCCGGCCTCGCCAAGATAGAGGCTGCCGAGGTCGCCGGACGCGTCACGGCCGACCGCCTCCAGCGCTTCGATCGTGGCCCGCGCCACGGCCTCGACCGTCAGCTTTTCGCCGGCACGCAGGGCGGCAAGCGGCAGAAGCGCGAGCCCGAGGGCGGCAAGCACATGACGGGCCTCTTCGATGTCGGCGGCGCGGATGCGGCGGAACCATGTGGGTGTGTGCGGATCGCCGGAAAGACGGGCGAGCCGTGCCTCGAATTCTTCGGGCAGCCTGGCGATGTCGGGTCGTCCCGTGCCGCCACGCAAGGCGACCAGTTCGATGGTTTCGGCGGCATGGCGTACCACCGCACGGTCCATGCCGAGCAGAAGGAGCGGCTGCTTGAGGAAGGAGAGGATCGCTACCGGGTCACCCGGCCGCATCACTGCCTCGACCATCAGCGACAAAAGCACGGCCGGCGGCGTCTGGCTGAGCGGGCGCCCGGCGGAATCGTCAGCAGTGATGCCGAAGCGTAGGAGTTCGGAGGCGACGCGGCGGGCAAACGCCCGGTCGGATGTGACGAGCGCGGCGCGATGGCCGGGCTCGGCCACGGCGACGCGAAGGGCATAGGCGACGGCCAGCGCCTCGTCGCGCTCGTTCGGCGCCTCGATGAGCGTCACGTCCGCCAGCGCCCCGGCCTCGACCGCCCGTTCGACCACTGCCCGGTTGGCCGCCCAGGCCTCTGTTGATTCGGCAGGCCTGAGCGCCTCGGAAAGGATGGTCGCGCGGGCGGCAAGCGGTGCCGGCGGCACCCCGATTTCGGGAATGTCGCCGCGGCCTAGGCCGATCGCATCGATCAACCGCCTCAGGCCGAATTGCGGGTGGCCATAGACCGACGGCGAGGCGGAAGGCTCGCCGAGCAGAGCCCAGGCTTCCGTGTCCAGCCTTTTGTCGATTCCCGGCAGGACCACAGCGCCCTGGGGAAGCCGCGCGATCGCGGCGAGCAGTTCGGCGGTGGCCGGAATGGAGCCAGTCGATCCCGCCGCGATGACCGGGCCTTCGCTGCCGCCCCGCTTTAGCCGCGCGGCTTCGGCCCTGATCATGGCATTGCGGTGCGCGGCCGGGTTGGAGCGCTGCCGCTCGGCCAGCGCCTTAGGCCAATACTCCGTGACGATCGCCAGGAAGTCGAGCGTGAGCTGCCACCAGTCGGCGAGGTCGCTGTCGACCAGACCGGCAAGCCGCGCCCAGTCGGCGCCCGCCGTCTCCATCTCGTCGATCAGGCGGCCAAGATCGCGCGCGAGCCAGAGCGCGTCGGCGGCGGAGGCCGGCACGACCACCTCTTCCGTGAACAACGCCGCCACATGCGCCGGCAGACGGCTTTTCCAGGCCTGGACGAGGGGTGCCAGCGCAAGCATGCGATCGAGGTCGGCGATCGGCGGAGCGACATCGAGCGCGCCGGCGCCGGTCGGATCGAGCAGGTCGAGTTCCTCGTCGAATTCGCCGAGCGCCCGGATCGTCGGGAGGATGGCCGAGCCGCCGGGCGATTTGTCCACGAAGATCGAACGAAGGGCGCGCGCGGCGCGCCGTGTCGGCAGGTAGATTGTGACCGCCGAGAGCGCAAGCGGATCGCCGCCAGGGCGGAAGCCTGGCACCAGTTCGCCGCTGATCAACGCATCCGCGAGGGTTGGCAGGAAGGGCGCGCCCGGCGGAATGGAAAGGACGCGCGGTCCGGGGTGCCTGATCACGATGCCATGGCGGCGGCGACCGCCGCTTCGGCGGCGGGAATCGCCTCCGGCGTCCCGACGGTGATCCAGTGGCCGCGCATGCGCCAGCCGAAGAGCCGCCCTTCGGCGGCGCTACTGTCGAAATAGCGGTTCAGCGAATGCGGCTCCGCCTCGGCGCCGGCGAAGATGCGCGGATGGACGATCGCCGCGCCGGCATAGATCAGACCCGCCGGATCGCCGCGCGAGCGCGTCAGGCGGTCGTCGCCGCCGAGCAGGAAATCGCTTCTGCCCGAATGCCCCGTCGCCTTGTCCATCTCCGCCAGCATGAGGAGAATATCCATCCGCCCGGCATCCCATGCAAGGGCGAGGCCGGATAGATTGGGCGTGCCACCCTCGACCCAGAACGTATCGGCATTGAGCACGAAGAACGGATCCGGTCCGAGAAGCGGCAGCGCCCTGACGATGCCGCCGCCCGATTCGAGCAACCGATCGGTTTCGTCCGAGACAATGATGCAGGGTTCCCGCCGCTTCGCCAGGTGCGCCCGCATCTGGCCGGGAAGATGATGGATGTTGATGATCGCTTCCGCGACGCCGGCACGCTCCAGGCTGTCCAGCCCCCAATCGAGAAGCGGCTTGCCGGCCACCTCTATCAGCGGCTTCGGCGTCACGTCGGTCAGGGGCCGCATGCGCGTGCCGAGGCCGGCGGCGAGAACCATGGCCCTGGATGGAAGGTGGTCCATGCCGCCCGCCTTCAACCCGCCGCCGGCGCCAGCGCATCCATGCCGGCATAGAACTCGCGCACCGGCGCCAACGCCTCGTGGCGAAGGGCGCGCGCCATATATTCGCGGATGCGCGGCAGGTGCTTCATGTATTGCGGCTTGCCATCGCGCCTGTTGAGCCGGACGAAGATGCCGAGGATCTTCGAATTGCGCTGCGCCGCCATGATCGCATAGGCCTCCTCGAAGGCTTCCCGATCAAAGGCGCCTGTCGTGCCGCGCGCCCGGCAATAGGCGTCGAGGATCGCCTGCTCCAACGCCGGCTCGACGGTGACGCGCGCGTCCATCGCCAGCGAAGCGACATCGTAGGCCGACGGCCCGATCAGCGCGTCCTGGAAGTCGATGATTCCGAGGCGGTCATGGCTCTTCCTCCCGTCGCGCCAGATCAGATTGGGCGAATGGAAATCGCGAAGGACAAGGCTCTTCTCCGCCTTCTGCAGGCGGTCGAACACGGCGTTCCATTGGCGCGCGAAGCGCTCGCGCACATGATCCCCGGGCGCACCGGCCATCTCGGGCAGGTACCAGTCGACATAAAGCTCGACCTCAATGGTCATGGCGCCGCGATCGTAGTCCGGGATGCGGTAGCGGGAACCGGGCGCGATCTCGCATTCGCGCGGCCAGTCGATCGTATGCAGCCGGGCGAGAAGCTCCGCGGCGGCGAGGTAGCGTTCCGGCACCGGCCTGCCCGCCCCGTCCAGGACGCCGCCGGCGCCAAGGTCCTCGATCAGCAGGATGCCCTGCCCGATGTCCTGCGCGTAAATCTCCGGCGCAGCGAACCCGCGGGCGCGCAGGGTATTGTCGATCGCGACGAAGGGCTTCACGTTCTCCGCCAGATGCGCGATCCGGCTGTAGGGCTTGCCGCCCCGTACGGGAGGCCCGTCGGGCCGCTGCGGCGCATTCATCAGGATGACGTGCCGCTCAACGTCGATCGACAGCGTCTCGTAAGCCCGGGTCGAGGCGTCGCCGAGCAGGAAGGCGCGATGACCGCCGGCCCAGTCCGTGCCCTCGACAAAATCTCTGATGGCG
>JBQCFA010000240.1:0-5696 GCA_051959695.1 Rhizobiaceae bacterium | reverse complement strand
CAAGCTCGTCTGGTACGTCAATAACATCCTCGGCCGTCCCGAAAAGAAGAAGATCATCTCACGCTGGCGCGGCTATCACGGCTCGGGCCTGATGACCGGCTCGCTGACCGGACTCGAACTCTACCACAAGAAGTTCGACCTGCCCTTCCCGCAGGTGAAGCACACGCTCGCGCCCTACTACTACCGGCGCGACGACCGTTCGATGAGCGAGGAGCAGTTCTCCGAGCATTGTGCGGCGGAGCTGGAAGCGCTGATCCAGCGCGAGGGACCTGGCACGGTCGCCGCCTTCATCGGCGAGCCGGCGCTCGGCACCGGCGGGATCGTGCCGCCGCCGAAGGGCTATTGGGCGGCGATCCAGAAGGTCCTGAAAAAGCACGACATCCTGCTGATCGCCGACGAGGTGGTCACCGGCTTCGGCCGGCTCGGCACCATGTTCGGCTCCGATCACTACGGGATCGAAGCCGACATCATCACCATCGCGAAAGGGCTGACCTCGGCCTATGCGCCGCTTTCCGGCTCGATCGTGTCGGACAAGGTGTGGAAGGTGCTGGAGCGCGGCACCGACGAGAATGGCGCCATAGGTCATGGCTGGACCTATTCGGCGCATCCGATCGGCGCGGCAGCCGGCGTCGCCAACCTTAAAGTCGTCGACGACCTCGATCTGGTGAAGAACGCGGGCGAGACCGGCGCCTACTTCAACAAGGCGATGAAGGACGCGCTCGGCGATCACGCCAATGTCGGCGACGTGCGCGGCGAAGGGTTGCTCAACGCGGTGGAATTCGTCGAGGACAAGGACGACCGCAAATTCTTCGATCCGGCGAAGAAGATCGGTCCGCAGGTGGCGACGGCCCTGCTCCGGCTCGGCATCATCGGCCGGGCCATGCCGCAGGGCGATATTCTGGGCTTCGCGCCGCCGCTTTGCCTGACGCGCGCGGAGGCGGACAAGATCGTCGCCGGCGCGAAAAAAGCGGTGACGGAGGTGTTGGGGTAGCACTCGCCTCTCGGCTTCGTATCCCCGGCAGACGCGCTGGGCCGATCGTCCGTTATGGGCAGGACAATCGCACATGGCCGAACGCCCCACTCCGTCCCGCTACGCGGGCCACTATCGTAGGGGTAGAGGAAAGGTGCCAAGCCTTGCGGCCAGCGCTTCCTCTCCCTCGTCGAACGGGGGAGAGGTGGCCAGCGAAGCTGATCGGAGTGGGGGTCGAACTTCATATGCGATCGTCCTGCCCTGGGAGGCCAAAGGCGTGGCATTTTGACTGATCGGGCGGCGTTTACCTCATGCCGGACCGGAACTATGCTCCGCCCGGATTTCAGGAGCGGCGCAATGGACTATCAACGGTTTTTCGACGAGGCGATCGACCAGCTCCACACCGAGAAGCGCTACCGTGTCTTCGCCAACCTGGAGCGCATCGTCGGCCGCTTTCCGCGCGCCGTTTGGCGCAACGGCTCCGAAGCGCGCGAGATCACGGTCTGGTGCTCGAACGACTATCTCGGCATGGGCCAGCATGCGGACGTGATTGCCGCCATGCAGGCGGCGGCCGGAAGCATGGGCTCGGGCGCCGGCGGCACGCGCAACATCTCCGGCACCAACCACCCGCTGGTCGAACTCGAGGCAGAACTCGCCGACCTGCACGGCAAGGAGGCGGCGCTCGTCTTCACCTCCGGCTTCGTCTCCAACGAGGCGGCGATATCGACGGTGGCGCGGCTCTTGCCCAATTGCCTCATCCTCTCCGACGAACTCAACCATGCCTCGATGATCGAAGGCGTGCGTCGGTCCGGCGCGGAAAAGAAGGTCTTCCGCCACAACGACCTCGCACACCTGGAGAGCCTGCTCGTCGCCGCGGGACCGGAACGGGCCAAACTGATCGTCTTCGAGTCCGTCTATTCGATGGACGGCGACATCTCGCCGGTCGCGGCGATCGCCGATCTTGCCGAAAAATTCAACGCCATGACCTATATCGACGAGGTCCATGCGGTCGGCATGTATGGGCCGCGCGGCGGCGGTATCACCGACCGCGAGGGCCTGGCGGATCGCATCGACATCATCGAGGGCACGCTCGCCAAGGCCTTCGGCACGCTCGGCGGCTACATATCCGGCAAGCGCTCGGTCATCGACGCGGTACGCTCCTATGCACCCGGCTTCATCTTCACCACCGCGCTGCCGCCGGCCATCGCCGCGGCGGCCACCGCCTCCATCCGGCACCTGAAGGGCTCGCAGTCGGAGCGCGCCGCTCAACAGCGCCAGGCGCGGCGCGCCAAGGAGGTTCTGTCGGCGGCGGGGCTGCCGGTGATGCGGTCGGAAACGCATATCGTGCCGGTCGCGGTCGGCGACCCGGAGCTTTGCAAGAAGGCGAGCGACCGTCTGCTCGACCAGCATGGCATCTACATCCAGCCGATCAACTACCCGACCGTGCCGCGCGGCACGGAACGGCTGCGCATCACGCCGACGCCGTTTCATTCCGATCAATTGATCGATGGCCTCCGGGACGCGCTCCTGGAGACGTGGCAGGCGCTCGGCATCCACTTCGCGCAGCCGACCCTGGAAGCCGCCGCCTCCTCGGACCGCGTGGTGCCGCTGGTCGTCAACAAGGCCGGCGGGTAAAACCTACCGTTTCCGGATCCATTCGGCCAACCGGCCGGCCGCTTCCTCGACCTGGTCCAGCCTGCGGTTGAAACAGAACCGGAAGAAGCCCTCTCCACCGAAGGCCATGCCCGGCGCTAGCCCGACCCGGGTCTCCTCGAGGATACGGAAGGCGGCGTCGAGCGAATCCTTCACGCCGTCGACGCCGAAGAAGAGGTAGAACGCCCCCTCGGGCACCGCGAAGCGCGTACGGCCGGTTTCCGCCAGAATGCCGCAGACGAGATCGCGTGCCTTTTTTGCCCGCTCGACCTGCTCGAAGAGGAAGCCATCGCCCTCGTCCAGCGCCGCGATCGCCCCACGCTGCATGAATTGGGCCACGCCAGACGTCGAATATTGGATGAGGTTCTCGAATTTCTGCTGCAGGGCGGGATGCACCTTCAGCCAGCCGATGCGCCAGCCGGTCATCGCCCAGTTCTTTGAGAAGGTGTTGACGAAGATTATGCGATCGTCCGGCTGCATGATGTCGAGGAAGGAAGCGGCGCGGCCGGCGCCATAGTAGAACAGCGCGTAGATCTCGTCGGCGATGATCCAGAGCCCATGACGCCGCGCCAGATCGAGCAACGCCCGGAGCGTTTCGCCGTCGGCCGTCCAGCCGGTCGGGTTGGCGGGACTATTGAGGAAGATGGCGCGCGTCCTCGGCGTCACGGCCCGCTCGACCCGCTCGATATCGCAGGACCAGGCCCAAGACCCGCCATCGTCGCGGAAATCGAGCGGCACGGGCACGGGCTTGGCGCCCGCCACGCCAGCTGCGCCGGGAAAGTTCGGCCATGCCGGAGCCAGATAGATAACCTCGTCGCCGGCGCCGGCCGTTGCCTGCAGCGCAAGCTGGATTGCCTGCATGCCGCCGCCCGTGACCAGGAACTCGTCCGCCGCGAAGGTATGGCCGAAATGACGCGTGTAGTAGCGCGCCAGCGCCTCGCGAAGGTCGGGGATGCCACGCTGCCATGTATAGAACGTCTCGCCACCCTCGAGCGCGCGCGTGGCGGCGTCGGTGATGAAGGAAGGCGTCGGAAGGTCGCCTTCGCCGACCCAGAGCGGAATAACGCCGGGACGGCCCCGGCCACGGTTGGCGACGGCGGAGATGCCGCTGTCCGGCGCCTGCCGTGCCTCGGCCCTCAGATGTTCGACGAGGTTCATGGGATGCCGGTCATGCTTAGGGGACAACACGACGAACCCCGGCCGAAGCAGCCGGGGTCCACGATCGGAAAAATCCGCTTATGCGCGTGTGGCGAGCAGGTCGCGGATTTCGGTCAGGAGCCGGACGTCTGCTGGCGGAGGCGCATCCGGCGCCGGCGCGGTCGGCTTCTCGAGCCGCCGCCTGACGTTATTCACCGCCTTGACCATCATGAAGATGATCCAGGCGAGGATCAGGAAATTGATGACCACGGTAATGAAGTTCCCGTAGGCGAAGACGGCGCCCTGCTTGCGCGCCTCGGCCAGCGTCGTGGCGGTGATGCCGTGCGTCAGCGGCAGGAAATAGTTGGAAAAATCGAAGCCGCCGAAGATGGCTCCCACGATCGGCATGATGATGTCGTCGGTAAGAGACTTGACGATCAAGCCGAAGGCGCCGCCGATGATGACGCCGACGGCCAAATCCATCACATTGCCCTTGGAAATAAATTCCTGGAATTCTTTCAGCATCGATCTCTCCTTTGCCGCAACCTCGGTGCCGAGCCGCCAATTTGCTCGAATCTGCACCCCAGTGCCGAAGAACTTAGCAAAATGGACGGCTAGGTCACCGAAAAAGTAACTTCTGTCCCACGCGGTCATTCCGCTTGTCAGTCGAGGGGATGGGCCGCGCGGGGCAGATCATTCAATTTTCTAGACTCCGGGGTCCGCCTGCTCTACCCATCCCGGGATAGGGCCTAGGAGGACTTCCGGCGTGCAGGGCTGGCCCATATTCCTGGCGGCAGTCGCCTACGTGACGCTGCTCTTCATCGTCGCCAGCGTCGGCGACAGGGGCGCCAGGCGCAGCAGCGCGACGACGCCGCGTCCCTACATCTACGCGCTCAGCCTGGCGGTCTACTGTACGTCGTGGACTTTCTTCGGCTCGGTGGGCCTGGCCTCCCAGCATGGCTTCGATTTCCTGTCGATCTATATCGGGCCGATCCTCGTATTCATCTTCGGCCTGCCGCTGCTGAAGCGTCTCATCCGCCTGGTCAAGGCCGAGAAGATCACATCGATCGCCGATTTCCTCGCCGCGCGCTATGGCAAGAGCTTCGCCGTCGCCTCCATCGCCACGATCATCGGGACGATCGGCACCATTCCCTACATCGCGCTGCAGCTGCGCTCGATCTCCGGCTCTGTCGACCTCATGGTGACGCACTACCACCAGGTGGCGACGAGCAGCTTTCCGCTCGGCGACGCGGCGTTTTCCGTCGCCTTCATGCTCGCGGTGTTCGCCATGCTTTTCGGCACGCGCCACGCCGATGCCACCGAACACCAGGACGGACTGGTGCTCGCCATGGCCGTGGAATCGGTCGTCAAACTGCTGGCTTTCCTGGCGGTCGGCGTGACCGTCATGCTGTTCCTGGCGGACAGGCCGAGCAGCCTCATCGAGGCCATCCGCGACAACCAGGCCGTTCAGGCGGCGCTCAACTACCGTACCTCACCGACGTCATGGCTGGTGATGACCGGCTTGAGCGCCGCCGCCGTCATCATGCTGCCCAGGCAATTCTACATCATGATCGTGGAGAACCGGTCGGAAGAGGAACTGCGCAAGGCAGCGTGGGTCTTCCCGCTCTATCTCGTCGCAATCAACATCTTCGTCATCCCCATCGCCTTCGCCGGCCTGACGCGGATCGGCGACGCCACCAGCGCCGACCTCTATGTGCTGGCGCTGCCGCTCGCTCACGATCGCGACATCATCGCAATGATCACCTTCATCGGCGGTCTGTCCGCCGCGACCGCAATGGTGATCGTGGCCAGCGTTGCGCTCTCCATCATGATCTCGAACGACCTGGTCATCCCGCTCGTCCTAAGGCGACTGCTCAGGCCCGAACTCGGCGACAACGAGGACTGGTCGAAGATGATCCTGACCATCCGCCGGGCG
>JBQCFA010000239.1:0-12613 GCA_051959695.1 Rhizobiaceae bacterium | reverse complement strand
TGGCGGTCCTTCTTCTCCCTGAAGCCGACATTGCCCGGATTGATGCGGTATTTGGCCAATGCCGCGGCGCAGGCGGGATGGTCGGCAAGAAGCTTGTGGCCGATATAGTGGAAGTCGCCGATCAGGGGCACGTGGATGCCGAGCCGAGCCAGCCGGTCACGGATGCGCGGCACCGCGTCGGCGCTTTCGGCGCGGTCGACCGTGATACGCACCAGCTCCGAGCCGGCCTGATGCAGCGCAGCCACCTGCGCGACAGTCGAATCCACGTCCGCCGTGTCTGTGTTGGTCATCGACTGCACGACGACCGGCGCGTCGCCGCCGACCGTGACGCCGCCGACATCGACGGAGACGGACTTGCGGCGCGCGAGAGGGGAGGCGAGATAGGCTGTCATAATGGGTTCCAGTCGGCCGTTGCGCCATTCCTGATGCGGCCGGCGCGATTCAGGTGGCGCAGAGCGAGCGCGGTGTCAACCATTGGTATCCGCTCCGCAGCCCTGCCACCCATAGCTCCGCATGTTGACGCAGCCATGACCGCGGGCCTATTCCCGCAATTGCTGCAATGCAAAATTGTCTCGTCCCGGAGGATCGCGCCATGAGCACAAGTAAGAACGCCATCGTCACCGGTTCGAATTCCGGCATCGGCCTGGCGACGGCCGAGGCGCTAGCCGGAATCGGATGCAACATCGTGCTGAATTCCTTCACCGACAGCGACGTCGATCACAAGCTTGCCGCCGACCTGGCAAAGAAGCATTCGGTCGACTGCGTCTATATCAAGGCCGACATGTCCAAGCCCGCGGAATGCCGTGACCTGGTCGGCAAGGCGGCGAAAAAGTTCGGATCGGTCGACATCCTCGTCAACAATGCCGGTATCCAGTTTGTCTCGCCGGTGGAAAGCTTCCCGGTCGAAAGGTGGGATGCGATCATCGCTGTCAATCTTTCCTCGGCCTTCCATACGACAGCGGTCGCGGTACCGTTGATGAAAGCGGGCGGCTGGGGCCGGATCGTCAATATCGCCTCGGCGCACGGGCTGCGCGCCTCGCCCAACAAGTCCGCCTATGTCGCGGCCAAGCACGGCGTCGTCGGGCTGACCAAGACGGTCGCGCTGGAACTGGCGGGCAGCGGAGTTACGTCGAACGCCGTCTGCCCGGGCTTCGTGCATACGCCGCTCGTCGAAGTCCAGATCAAGGATCGCATGAAGGAGCATGCCGGCATGGATCGGGACGCAGTCGTGCGCGACATCATCCTGGAGAAGCAGCCCTCGAAGCAGTTCGCGACGGTCGAGCAGATCGCCGCTGCGGTGCTCTATTTGTGCTCGGACGCCGCGGCGCAGGTGACCGGCACGACGATTTCCATCGATGGCGGCTGGACGGCGTCTTAGGGGATATCCTGCTATTCGTCGGTGACGATCTTCACCTTGTCGCCGACGGAAACGTCGGCGCCCGGACCGAGCCCGTTCAGCACCCGAAACAGGTCGAGCGACTTGTCCACCCCATGCATCATGGCGGCCATGCTTGCGATGTTCTGGCCCGCCGCCACCGTCACGATCCTGACCTTCAAAGGCTTCAGCGCCCTCTTTTCCTGCGGTGTCAACAGCCTGAAACTGCCGGAAACTGTTCGCGCGACCTTCTCGAGATCATGGCTGGTGAGCGGCGCCGCGGTCAGCAACCGATAGACCTGGCCGCCGGCGCGGATCACCGTCACATCGAACTGCCAGCCCTCGGACGATGCGCGCGCGGTCGCGGCCTCGTTGCCGTTGATGGTGGCTGGACGGACCGAAGCGGAATCGAGCCCTGTGACCCAGCCGCTCCTTATGTAGTCGTCGAGACGCATGCCGCGGCTGATCGATACGCCGTCGAACCGCACGGCCACGTCGCCCGGTCCGGCCGCGGTGACCGCTTGCGCCGAATTGTCGATTACAAAGCCATGCGGCACCGTAAAGGTGATGCCGAGCTTGGGATGCATGAAGGCGTCGCCGCGAACGTAGCCCTCGTCCGGCTTGTCGCCGTAGAGCATGCCGTCGATGCCTTCGAGATATGCATCCTGATCGCGCGCTCCTGTTCCCGGCGGGCCGAACGCCTGGGCCTTTTCGACTGCCAGCGCCACGCGCTGCGGCGTGCTCGGATGCGTCGCCAGGAAGTCGAGGCTGGTGTCGTTCGCGCCCGAGACGCTGCGGAAATCCGAATAGGCCTGCATGGCGCGAAGGAAGCGTGCGGCGGCGTAGGGGTCGAAGCCGGCCTTGCCGATCGAGTTGATACCGATGGCGTCGGCCGCCAGTTCCTGGTTGCGCGAGAATTGCGCCAGCTTGAGCTTGCCGCGGATGAGCGCGGTCTTCGCTTCCTGATCGTTACTCAACAGATCGGCGACTACATGCGAGGTGAGTGCTTCCTCGGCCTCGAGCTGCTGCCTCTGCAGGCCGTGGTTGGCGGTCACGTGGCCCATCTCATGGGCGATGACGGCGGCCAGTTCCGCCGAATCGTTGGCGAGCGACAGCAGGCCGCGGGTGATGTAGAGATAGCCGCCGGGAAGCGCGAAGGCGTTGATGCTCGGCGAATCGAGGATGGTGATCCGGTAGACCTCGCTCGGATTGTCCGAAACCAGCGTCAGCTTGCCGACGATCTTGGCCACCATCCGCTCGAGCTTGGGGTTGGAGTATTCGCCACCATAGGTGTGCAGGATGCGCGGGTGCTGGGCGCGCGCCATCTGCACCAGGCGGTTGTCGCGCGTGACATTGGCCGCCGTCACCGGATCGGCAGAGGGCTTGAGTGCGTCGTCGTACATGCCGCCGCTCAGGCTCTGGCAGGCGGAAAGCATCAGCGCGAGCGCCAGCGGCGCCCACGAAGGCTTGCGGAGATCGCGCGCCTTCCGCCTTTCAGCTTCGATCATGGTGGGGCGGCTATACAGGACGGCTTCCTTCCAAGTGGTTCCAACACCTGCAGACACTGTTTCGCATTGCCTCCGCTACAGCAAGGCGGCGCCCTCCGAAACGGCATTGCTTGCGAATTGTGACGGCTTGCGGGCAAGGCCCGCCATATTCCTCGCTATCCCATCCCCTGTCGGCCGCCTACCGGGAACGAATGCGGTCGAGCACTTCTTCCACTGCGCCGGAATGAACGATGCGCCCATTCTCCACCAGCACCACGCGGCCGGCGATCCTACGTGCATCCTCGGCATCGTGCGTCACCATCAAGACAGTCATATGGGCACGCACGCCGAGTTCGCCCACCAGTTCGGTCATTTCGGCGCGAAGGCCGGCGTCTAGAGACGCGAAGGGTTCGTCGAGCAGGAGTACTGGCCGGTCGCGCACCAGTACGCGCGCCAGCGCCACGCGCTGGCGCTCGCCTCCGGACAATTCGCCTGGTAGCCGCTTCTCCTTGCCGGAAAGTCCCGTGCGAGCGAGCGCGTCGGCGACTGCGGCGCGATCGTCCTCGCCAAGCTTCAGCGCAGGCGACCGGCCCAGGCCTACATTCCGGGCGACATCCAGATGGGAAAACAGGTTGTTTTCTTGGAAGACCATGGAGACAGGGCGCCGCGCCGGCGGCCGTTTCGTCATGTCTTCTCCGCCGATAAGGATTCGGCCGCTCGCGGGCTTCTCGAAGCCAGCGACAAGGTTCAGCAGGGTCGATTTGCCGGCCCCGCTCGGTCCCATGATCGCGGTTATCGAAGCGCTTGCGAACGCCGCATCGAAGACCATCTCCATCTCCGCGTAGCGGAAGAAGGCCTTGTCGAGCACGACATCGACGCCGGTCGCCCTCGTCATGCGCGCTGTCCCGCGAAGCGGTCCGCGATCGTCATCAGGGCCAGGGTGAGGGCGCCAAGCAGAAGTGCGATACCGGCCGCGTCCTCGGTACGGTAGCTGCCCATGCGCTGCATGAGCAGGTAGGGCAGGGTCTGCACCTGATCGCTGCCGAAGAGCGCGATGACGCCGAGATCGCCGAGCGACAACGCGATGGCGAAGGCGAAGGCCGTTCCGAGCGGTCGTCGCAGGGCAGGCCCGTCGATCAGGCGCAGCCGGCTCCATCCGGCGATGCCTAGCGAGGCGCAGAGCCGCTCGTGCCGCGCGCTCGCCGCGTCGTAAGCCGGCCGCATGACGCGGACGGCGAAGGGCATGGCCATCAGCGCGTTGACGGCGATCACCATCGCGGGCGCGGCCGCATAGACGTCGCCGGCATGCAGAAGAAGCACGAACCAGCCGGCGCCGATTACGGTCGGCGGCAGAACCAGGACCAGGTTGGCGCCGCTGCCGGACAGCCATTCCAGCCATGACGCCCGCCGGTTGCGCCGCGTATATTCCAGCGACCATCGGCAGGCCACGAGCGCCCAAGACAATGCCACCGAAAGCAGGGCCGCCGGGACGGCAAGTGCCATGCTGGTCAGGGCGGCGTCGCGGACGGAATCCTCCATGACAAGCGTTCCGAGATAGGCGGCAAGGCCGGAAACGACGACGGCTGCAATCGGGCCGGCCACGAAAAGGAAGGCGATGCCTATGACGACCAGATCAAGGATGCCTTCGCCTCTATGCATCGGCATGAAGCGTCGTTTCGCCACCGACGGGCTGGCCGTCGCGACATAGCTGCCGCCGGCGCCCGTGATCAGGGCGACGACCGCCAGTGTCAGCAGGATCTGCAGGACCGTCAGCGTGACTGCCCGCGCCGGATCGAAGTCGAACCGCAGCGCCTGGTAGATAGCGACCTCCAGCGTGGTCGCTCGCGGCCCACCGCCGAGCAGGAGTACAACAGTGAACGAGGTCACGCACAGCATGAAGACCAGGCCCGCTATGCCGGGCAGGGCGAATCGAATCGCGGGCCATTCGAGGAACCGGAAGGTCGAGCCGGCGCCCATGCCGAGTTGCGCGGCAAGCCGCCACTGGTCGTCTGGCACGGTGTCGAGCGCCTGCAGCAGCAGCCTTGTCGCCAGCGGCAGGTTGAAGAAGACATGGGCGATGAGGATACCGGACAGGCCGTAGACGCCCGGCCACTCGCCGCCGGCGAACTGGGCCAGGACGCCGCCCCTGCCGTAGAGCGCCAGCACGCCGAGCGCCGCGACGATGGCCGGCAGGGCCAGCGGCACGGCAAACAGCCTGAGCATGAGCGCGCGGCCGTGGAAGGCCGGATGCCTCGAAAATGCCCGCGCCACGAAAATCGCCGGAACCACCGAAAGGATCGTCGACAAAAGCGCCTGCCAAAGCGTGAAACGCGCCACCCGCAGAAGATAGAGGTCGAAGGCAGCAAGCGCGCCGCTCCAGTCGCTGCCCGCCTGGAAGACGAGGCCCGCGAACGCACCGCCAGCGACCAGCGTGACGGCCGCCAGCGCAAGCATGCCCGCGGTGACGCGCCGATCGGCCGGCAAGGCTACTTGCTCATCGCCGATAGCCATTCGTCGACCCAGGCCTTGCGGTTTCGCGCCACCTCGTCGCTTGTATAGATCAGCGGCTTCGTCGGCTTGACCAGCTTGTCGAAGGCGGGATCGAGCGGCTTGTCCGTCTTGCCGGCAGGGTACATCCAGTTCGTTTCCGGAATGGCGTCCTGGAATTTCGGTCCGGTCATGAAATCGAGGAATTTGGCGGCGAGCGGGTTTTTTGCGCCTTTCTTCGTGATACCAGCGACTTCGACCTGCATGTAGTGACCTTCCTCGAAGGCGGCGGCCCGGTATCGGTCCGTCTTTTCCTCGATCATGTGATAGGCAGGGGAGGTTGTGTAGGAAAGCACCATCGGCGCTTCGCCCTTGGTCAGGAGGCCGTAGGCCTCGCTCCAGCCCGGCGTGACGGTGAGCACGCGATTCTTGAGCTTTGCCCAGGCGCGGGCGGCCTTGTCGCCGTAGATCTTTTTCATCCACAGGACGAGGCCGAGGCCCGGCGTCGAGGTGCGCGGATCTTCGATGGCGATCTTCTCCGCGGGGTCGCCATTGACGAGATCGGCCATGCTCTTCGGCGGGGCCTTGAGCTTCTCGCTGTCGTAGACCACGGCGAAATAGCCGTAGTCGTAGGGCACGAAGACATTGTCGCTCCACCCGCCTGGCACGTCGACCTTGTCGGCAAGCTGCCCATGCGGCGCGAACAGGCCCGTCGCCTTCGCCTCCCTCGTCAGGTTGGTGTCGAGGCCGAGCACGATGTCGGCCTTGGTGGCACTGCCTTCGAGTTTCAGCCGGTTAAGTAGGGCTACGCCATCGGCAGCGGAAACATAGCGGATTTCGCAGGAACAATCCGCCTCGAAGGCTTTTTTGACGATCGGGCCCGGGCCCCAGTCGGCCGTGAAGCTCTCATAGGTGTAGATCGTCAGCGGGTCAGCGGCGGCCAGTGACGGTGACGACAGGACGGCCAACGCCATCATCAGGGAAGGTATCGTCCAGCGCATCCGCGCCTCCTTCTCAATCGGGGAACGAGGCGCCGGAACCGAAGCGTCTAATCCCTCCGCCGGTACAAGCCGGATCAGGTTCGACGGGTTGGCGGATCGCCTCTCAGCCGGCACATGACGCCCGGCACCCCGTTAGAGCGGTTCGAGACATAGAGCGGCTGGTGGTGCGTTGCAAGCGGCGATGGCCGCGCGCCGACGCTTCCGGTCGGCCGGGCCGCGTGATATGGCGCCCTCATGAGCCGTTTCACAATCCTTCTCGGCGGCGAACTGATCGTCACGCCGCGTCTTAGGACGCAAATCGCCGGGTCCCGTGTCGTCGCCGCGGATTCGGGCCTGCTTCATGCGGCTCCGCTCAGGCTCGCGCCGGAATTGTGGGTGGGCGATTTCGATTCGACCGAGCCCGAATGGCTGGACGCGTATGAGGGGATCGAACGCGTCGTCCATTCCCCCGACAAGGACCATACGGACGGCGAGATCGCCGTCGAGGAGGCCCTTTCGCGCGGCGCCACGTCGCTGGTATTGGCCGGCGCCTTCGGCGGCCCGCGAGCGGACCACGCCTTCCTGCATCTGGTGCTTGCGATCCGGCTTGCCGGGCGCGGCGTGGCGGCGCTTCTGACCAGCGGCGCGCAGGAAGGAAGCGTGCTGCCGTACGGCAGCAGGGAATTTGACTATCCGCCCGGGACGACGTTCAGCATCCTCGGCTTTTCCGAGCTTCGCGGGCTGACGGTTGAAGGGGCGAAATGGCCGCTCGACGATGTCATTGTGCCGTTCGGCTCCTCCCTGACCATTTCCAATATCGTGGAAGGCCGGCTTGTCGTCCGGCTTCGCGAGGGACGCGCCTTGCTTGTCGCCACGTTCGCGGCCACATAACGGCCCGACCGAACCCGCTTCCTCATTCCCTGCGATAGGCCCATGGCTCCTCCGCTCCTGCATCTCGACGCTATCCGGCTGACCTTCGGCGGCACCCCGCTTCTCGACGGAGCATCGCTGTCGGCGATGCCGGGCGACCGTATCGCGCTGGTCGGCCGCAATGGCTCCGGCAAGTCGACCCTCTTGAAGATCGCGGCCGGCTTCGTCGAGCCGCAGGACGGCGAGGTCTTCCGCCAGCCGACGGCGACGGTCCGCTACCTGCCGCAAACACCGGACTTCGAGGGCTTCGACACGGTCCAAGCCTATGTCGAGGCCGGTCTCGGCCCCGCAGACGATCCGCATCGGGTTTCCTACCTTCTCGAGCATCTGGGCTTGAGTGGTGAGGAGCAACCCGAAAGTCTTTCCGGCGGCGAGGCGCGGCGCGCATCGCTGGCGCGCGTGCTGGCGCCCAGGCCCGACATCCTGCTCCTCGACGAGCCGACCAATCATCTCGATCTCTCCACAATCGAATGGCTGGAGGAGGAACTGGCCCGCTCGCCCTCGGCGATCGTTCTCATTTCGCACGACCGCCGTTTTCTCGAGCGCGTCAGCCGAGCGACGGTCTGGCTCGATCGAGGACGCACCCAGCGCCTCGACAAGGGATTCGCGCATTTCGAGGAATGGCGCGACCAGGTGCTCGAGGAAGAGGAACGCGAGCAGCACAAGCTCGGCCGCCAGATCGTACGCGAGGAGCACTGGCTGCGCTACGGCGTGACCGCGCGGCGCAAGCGAAACATGCGCCGGCTCGGCGACTTGCAGCAGATGCGGCAGGATTTCCGAACACACCGCCGCGCCGAGGGTCTCGCCAACATGGTGGCGAGCGAAGCGGCGGAATCCGGCAAGCTGGTCATCGAGGCAAAGGCCGTCGCAAAGTCCTACGGCGAGCGGACGATCGTTCGCGAGTTCTCCACCCGCATCAACCGCGGCGACCGCATCGGTCTCGTCGGGGCGAACGGCGCCGGCAAGACGACGCTTCTGAAGATGCTGACCGGCGAACTGAAACCGGATTCCGGATCGGTGCGCCTCGGGGTCAACCTGGAGATTGCGACGCTCGACCAGAAGCGCGAGGCGGTCGATCCGCAGGAGACGTTGGCGCATTACCTGACCGACGGGCGCGGCGAGACGGTCATCGTCAACGGCGAGGAAAAGCACGTCGTCTCATGGATGAAAGACTTCCTGTTCAAGCCCGAACAGTCGCGCACTCCGGTGCGCGAACTCTCCGGCGGCGAGCGCGCCCGGCTGATCCTGGCGCGCGTGCTGTCGCGGCCGTCCAATCTGCTGGTGCTGGATGAACCGACCAATGACCTGGACATGGAGACGCTGGACCTGCTCCAGGAACTTGTCGCCGGCATCGCCGGCACGGTGATACTGGTCAGCCACGACCGCCATTTCCATGAACCGACAGTGACGAGCACCATCGCGCCGAACGGCGACGGCACTTGGAGCGAGTATGCCGGCGGCTACACCGACATGCTGGCGCAGCGCGGCGGCAGGAAGCTCGACGACCGCAAGAGCGCGGCGAAAGCCGCTTCCGCGCCCCGGGCACCGGCGGAACGAAAGGTCCAGCCCGGGCAGCCGGCGAAAAAGCTCTCCTACAAGCAGAAATTCGCGCTGGAGACATTGCCGAAACGCATGGAGAAGGCGCTCGCGGAGATAGCCCTCATAGAACAGCGGCTCGCCGATCCGGGCCTCTATCGCCGCGACCCCAAGGCTTTCGCAGACTCCACTACCGCTCTCGACAAAGCACGCTCCGAACTCGCCACCATGGAGGACGAGTGGCTGGAGCTGGAGATGCTGAGAGAAGAAGTGGAGGGTTGAGGCAGAGACGTCGTCCCGGTTCGTACCCGGTGCGGAGCGAACGGGTACAAGACCTGGACCCATTCCGTAAACGTCAAAGCTGCAGAATAGGTCCCGGATAGGCCGCACTCACTTCGTTCGCACGGCCTTCCGGGATGACGCGCGGACGTCTCCTACCGCCACTCTCTGATGTCGACGAAATGCCCGGCGATCGCCGCCGCGGCGGCCATTGCCGGCGAGACGAGATGCGTGCGGCCCTTGAAGCCCTGGCGGCCCTCGAAATTGCGGTTCGAGGTCGAGGCGCAGCGCTCCTCGGGCTTCAGGCGATCGTCGTTCATTGCAAGGCACATCGAGCAGCCGGGCTCGCGCCAGTCGAAGCCGGCGGCGACGAAGATCCTGTCGAGGCCTTCCGCCTCGGCCTGCTCCTTGACGATGCCGGAGCCGGGCACGATCATGGCGTTGACGCGGTCGGAAACCTTCTTGCCTTCGACGACCTTGGCCACCGCCCGCAGATCCTCGATACGGCCGTTGGTACAGGAGCCGATGAAGACGCGGTCGAGCGCGATGTCGGTGATCTTTGTGCCCGCCGTCAGCCCCATATATTCGAGGGCGCGTTTCTTCGAGGCGCGCTTGTTCTCGTCCGGGATCGTATCGGGATCCGGCACGATGCCGGTGACCGACGCCACGTCCTCCGGAGAGGAACCCCACGTCACGATCGGCGGCAGGTTGGCAGCGTCGAGCTTCACCACGCGGTCGAAATGCGCGCCCTCGTCGGTCTTGAGCGTTTGCCAGTAGGCCAGCGCCTGGTCCCAGGCGGCCCCTTTCGGCGCGCGCGGCTTGTCCCTGACATAGGCGAAGGTCGTCTCGTCCGGCGCGATCAGGCCGGCGCGCGCGCCGCCTTCGATCGACATGTTGCAGACCGTCATGCGGCCTTCCATGGAAAGCGCGCGGATCGCCTCGCCGGCATATTCCATGACATAGCCGGTGCCGCCGGCGGTGCCGATCTCGCCGATGATGGCCAGGATGATGTCCTTGGCGGTGACGCCCTCGGGAAGCCGACCATCCACCTGGATGAGCATGTTCTTTGCCTTCTTCTGGATCAGCGTCTGCGTTGCGAGCACATGCTCCACCTCGGACGTGCCGATGCCGTGCGCCAGCGCGCCAAAGGCGCCATGCGTTGAGGTGTGGCTGTCGCCGCAGACGATGGTCATGCCGGGGAGGGTAAAGCCCTGCTCCGGCCCGATGATGTGGACGATGCCCTGGCGCCGGTCGACTTCGTTGAAATATTCGATGCCGAAATCCTTTGCGTTCTTCGCCAACGCCTCGACCTGGATGCGACTTTCCTCGTTCTTGATGCCGTTCCTGCGGTCGGGCGAGGTGGAGACGTTATGGTCGACGACGGCCAGCGTCTTTTCGGGGTGGCGCACCTTGCGGCCGCCCATCCTGAGGCCCTCGAAGGCCTGCGGGCTGGTCACCTCGTGAACGAGGTGGCGGTCGATGTAGAGCAGGCAGGTGCCGTCGTCCTGGCGGTCGACCACATGGTCGTCGAAAATCTTGTCGTAGAGGGTGCGCGGTGCGCTCATGATCCTAATCCGTGGCTTGGTGGAAGACTTGGCTGATCCGGCGCGGCGCCGGCGGAGTCTAGCTGAACGGCCCAGATGGCCGATGTCAGGGTAGGCGGCTTGTCAGCGCGCCGGAAATCCGCGCGGCGAAGCGGCTCGGCAGGCGCTTGTGGTCCTGCAGAACGAAACGCTTGTAGGCCGGATTGCCGAAAAGCTCTTCCATGACGCGGCTCATATCAAGGTTTTGGCCGCCGGGCAATCGGAACGCCGCGGGCTCAGCCTTGCCGCCGCGCCATGAACGCCAGGCGCTCGAACAGGTGGACGTCCTGTTCGTTCTTCAGGAGCGCCCCATGCAATTTCGGCAGTGCGTTCTTCGGGTCACCGCGCAGATCCTCCGGAGCGATGTCGTCGGAGACGAGCAGCCTGATCCAGTCGAGCGCCTCGGAAGTCGAGGGCTTCTTCTTCAGCCCCGGCACGTCGCGGATCTCGTAGA
Organism: Rhizobiaceae bacterium; assembly: GCA_051959695.1. Classification (GTDB taxonomy): domain Bacteria; phylum Pseudomonadota; class Alphaproteobacteria; order Rhizobiales; family Rhizobiaceae; genus Mesorhizobium_L. The sequence goes on along the minus strand of JBQCFA010000239.1, from coordinate 1,502 downwards.
ACTGGGTCAGCGCGGTGCGCACGAGGTTTTGCTTGATACCCGGGTAATGCACGTCGACGATCCGGTGCAGCGTCTCCACGTCCGGGAAGCGGATATAGTGGAAGAAGCAGCGACGCAGAAAGGCGTCGGGCAGCTCCTTCTCGTTGTTGGAGGTGATGATGACGATCGGCCGGTGCGCGGCGCGGATGGTCTCGCCAGTCTCGTAAACATAGAACTCCATGCGGTCGAGTTCCTGCAGCAGGTCGTTGGGAAACTCGATGTCGGCCTTGTCGATCTCGTCGATGAGAAGAACGACCTTGCGGTCGGCCTGGAAGGCTTCCCACAATTTGCCGCGCTTGATGTAGTTCCGGATCTCGTTGAAGCGCCCGTCGCCGAGCTGGCTGTCGCGCAGCCGCGAGACAGCGTCGTATTCATAGAGGCCTTGCTGCGCCTTGGTCGTCGATTTGATGTGCCATTCGATCAGGTCGAGACCGAGCGCGGCGGCGACCTGCCGGGCAAGCTCGGTCTTGCCGGTGCCGGGTTCGCCCTTGACCAAGAGTGGCCTTTCCAGCGCGATTGCGGCGTTGACGGCCACCATCAGATCCTTGTCGGCGATATAGGCCGACGTTCCTTCAAAGCGCATCTGCGGAATTCCGGGCACGGTTTCGTTTCGCGGCAGACCGTAGGGAGCGCGCTGGCAATTCGCAAGCCGGGCATTCGATATGGATGGATGAAACCACGCGGCATTTTTGTCGTGTCTTCGAGCGGGCGAACAACGAAAGACGGTACATGATCCAGTCGAAAGCCAACGAAAGGCGCCTTTTGCAGGCGGTGGTGCTGATTTTGGCGGCAATACCGGTGGCGATCGGTCTTGCCGGAATCATCGGCGGACCGGCCTTCCTCGGCGTGGAAAGGCCGTGGCCCGTAGATTTAGATAGTCATTTCCGCTTTCTTTCGGGCACGTTCCTGGCGCTCGGCATTGCGTGGTACTCCTGCGTTCCCGGGATCGAGAGGAACACGGGTCGCTTCCAGCTTCTGGCCGCGCTGACCTTCGCCGGGGGGTTGGGGCGCCTTATCTCGCTTCTGGTTTCGGGAGCGCCTTCAACGGGCCATCGGGTCGGACTCCTGATCGAGTTGATCGTCGTGCCCGTCCTCGTCTTCTGGCAGGCGCGGATTGCTGGCAAGGGCTGATGGACAATCAGTAGACGTTCCGCCCGCGCCATGAGGGATGACGCGGGCGGCGTCCGTCCGCCGCAGAAAGCCTAAAGCGGCGTCCGGAAGGAAATGACCGGGCAGGAGGGAGCTACGCGCCGGCCCGGATAAAGTTTCAGTCGGCGCGTTCCAGGCTCTGGCACCGGATCGAGGCGGGCGCTATATCTGCACTCGGCGTTCTGCGCTTCTCGACAGGAGTAACATTCCCCGGGGCCTTATTGATCCCTAGGGAGCTGTCCCTGGCCGGACCCGTGGGTTCGGACACACGGCGCCCACCTACTTTGTAGGCACCCGGGATCGACCTCTCCATC
>JBQCFA010000238.1:0-9126 GCA_051959695.1 Rhizobiaceae bacterium | reverse complement strand
GCCGCAGCCGGAAGCTCCGATAACGCTTACGAACTCGCCCTCGCCGATCTCGAAATCCATCGGCCCCAGCGCATGATTGCGGCCCGCCCGCGTGTCGAAGACCTTGGTGAGCTCTTTCGCGGAAATCGCCATTCCGGCCTTGACCGGTGAGGCTTGCGGCAGAGCATAGTTCATCGTGTACTTTCCTTTCAGGGCAAGCCGTACGGCGCTTGCCATCTCCGATCCGCTACTTCTTGTACCTCAGCCATGGCATGACCACCACTTCGAGGGACGATACCGCGAGCGTGAACAGCAGCCCAAGAAACGAGGTCGCCAGGATCGCGGCGAACATCAGTTCCATGTCCATCATGCCGAGCGCCTGCACGATCATATAGCCGAGCCCTTCGCTGGAGCCGACGAACTCGACGACGATGACCGCCGTCACGGCGTAGACCGTCGCGATCTTCAGGCCGGAGAAGATGTGCGGCAGCGCCGCAGGGAACTGCAGGTGAATGAAGGTCTGCCACCAGCTGGCGCCCATCGACCGGGTCAGGTGATAGAGGCGCGGGTCGATAGACCGGAAGCCGGTCATGCTGTCGACCAGCACCGGAAAGAACGTGATGAAGGTCGTGAGCGCCAGCTTCGGCATGATGCCAACGCCGAACCATGTGACGAAGAGAGGCGCGGTGATCGTCTTCGGTACGATCTGCAGGAAGACGATCAGCCGATAGGCGCCGCCCTCAAGGGAGCGGAACGTGACGATGAGATAGGCGAGCGCGACGCCTATGATTCCGGCGATCAGGAACGCCCACAGAATGACCTGGCCGGTGGCGATGCCGTTGCGCAGCAACTCGGGGAAATCGTCGTAGAAGCGGACCAGGAACTCGGACGGGCGCGGGACAAGGTAGGAGGGAATCTGGAAGAATATCTCCCCGTACTCCCACGCCGCCATCGCCAGTGCGATCGTCAGCACCGGCAGGCCGATGCGAAGCACCGGACCGACAAGGGCGGCGCCATAGGGCCGCATCGCGGTTGGGGCGTCGGCGCTGACGGATTCGGTCACGGTCCGGGTTCCCGATGCTCGACTTTCGCGACTATTTGCATGCCGGCAGCTGGGCTGGCAGGTAGGCGTCAGTATAGACCTTGTCGACCGGCACCGTCGCCTTCAGTCCCATGTAGTTCTTCATGACGTCGTAGGTGGTCGCCCAAAGCTGCGCCGAAGCCTTGCCGACACCGGGCGAATCCTTGACGCAGATGAAGGGGGCGATGCCGACTTCGAGTTGCTCCATCAACGTCTTCCGGTCGAGCTTGATTTCCGGATATTGGTGCTGAAGCGCGGTGATGGCGGCTCCAGGATCGACGAGAACCTCGTGCCATCCCTTCAACGAGGCGGCGACGAACCGCTTGTAGAGGTCCGGATTGGCCTGGAGCTTGTCGGTGCGGGCGGCAAGCACGAAGTTCACCAGCTGGATTCCCCAATCCTGGAAGAACATGTTGCCGACCTTGTCGCCGCGATGCTCCATCTCGATCGATATGCTGTTCGGATCGCCGGCGGCCGCGTCGATCTTGCCTTCCTCGAGCATGCTTACATGCGCCGACTGGTCGACATTGATGATCTTGACTTTGGATTCGCTGATATCGGCCTTTGCCAGCATCGCCTTCAGCATCGGGATCTGGGCGCATCCGGGACACACCGCGATCGTCTTGCCAATCAGGTCCTGCGGCTTCTTGATATTCTCCTTGGCCAGGAAGCCGACAGACATGAAATTGCCCTGGATCGGCGCGGCGATGATCTGCAGCGGTGCGCCCTTGTTGATGAAGTTTATGGCGATGCCGCCATTGATGAAGCCGACGTCGTTCTGCCCCGCGGCGGTGATCTGCGCGGTGGTGGACGAGCCCTTGCCCTCGACAATGGTCATGTCGATGCCGACATCCTTGTAGTAGCCTTTCTCCTTGGCCAGGAAGAACCCAGCCTGGGCGGGCTGCGCGAGGAAGTTAAGCGTCAGCTTCATGGCATCGTCGGCATGCGCCGGAGCGCCTCCCAAGGTGAGCATCGCGGCTCCCAGCAACATGCTTGCGTAGTGATTCTTCATCTTGATTCCTCCCTTTGTTCTGCCCTGGCAGCTTCAATGCGCGTATCTTTTCCAGGGTAGCGCCAGGCGCTCGACGAGCTCGATGACGAAGCTCAGCGCCAGACCGATGAGCGCGGCGACGAAAAGCGCCGCGAAAGCAAGCGAAAGATCATGATTGGCCGTCGCCCGCAGGATCAGATAGCCCAATCCCTCGTTCGATCCCACGAATTCGGAGACGATGACGACTGTGACGGCCAGAACGATGGCGATCCTCATGCCCGAGAAAATGTGCGGCAACGCCACGGGCAGCCTTATGTGCCAGAGCGCCTGCGAGCCGGAGGCGCCCATCGATCGGGAAATATAGAGCAGGCGCGGATCGACCGACTGAAAGCCGGTTATCGTGTCCACCATGATCGGAAAGAAGACGAGCAGGGCGGCGACGATCACCTTCGGGATACCGCCGAAGCCGAACCAGACCAGAAGGACCGGAACCAGCGCGATCTTGGGGATCACGTTGAGGAAGACCAGCAGCGGATAAAGGGTGCGCTGCATGAACACGGAAGAGGCGATGGCCAGTCCGAGCGGCACCGCCGGCACTGCGCCGAAGAGGAAGCCGACGACGATCAATTCCAGCGTCGAAAGCGCCTGCGGATAGATGCGATCGAAATTGGTGAATATCCTTGCAAGGAAATCCGACGGCGCCGGCAGGATGAGGTCGGAAATGTGGCCGAACACGACAAAGGCCTGCCATGCCGCGATGAAGGCGGCAAACCACAGCAGGGTCTCCCCGACATTGCGAAGGCCACGACCCAGCCGACTTCCTCCCATGTCCGTGCTTACCAAGCAGTCCATCCCTAGCATGGGCGCCACTCCGCGCCCGGTATCCTCAAGGGCGCCTACGCCCCTCAACGCCCGTCCGACCCGCCCTCCCTTGAACTTCCGCATTGTTCCGTTGTAAGGAACAAATGATCCGTAAAAGATAGTTAAGCGCATTCGCCATAGGCTGTCAATTGAAAGCCGTCATTGAACGTCGAGCCGGACAGGGCTTGCCTCATCCGCTTCGGCCGGCAGTATTTTTGCTTGCGGCTCAAGTAAACCTGGATTGATGCCAGAGGCGCAGTCGGTAACGACGCGGCTCTCGGGCGGCTGCGTCCGTGCATTGGCACAGGCGCGGCCGACGGAAAATGGGGCTGCCGGCCCGGGACGCGACGAAGCCGGGTTCAGGCCATGTCAACAGCCCACACGAAGTCCATGGCAGGCTCTAGCGGACGGGCAAATTGAACAGCCGGGCCGCGTTGAGGCCGAGGACGTTGCGGCGACCCTGCTCGCTCAGGAACGGCAGCTTGGCCATGACGCCGGGCGTGTCGAAATCGAAATGCGGCCAGTCCGAGGAGTAGAGAAGCTGCGTCTCCGCGTTAATCATCTCGAAGGTCAGGGCCGTCGCCTTCATGTTGGTGCGTTCCATCGGCTGGCTCGAATACCAGCAATTCTCGCGCATGTAGTCGCTGGGCAGTTTCTTCAGCAGCGGTGCTTCGGAAGTCCGCATCAGATATTGCTCGTCCAGCCTCTGCATGAGGAACGGCACCCAGGCGAGGCCGCTCTCGACCCATACGCTCTTGAGCTTCGGAAACCTCTCGGGAATGCCGTTGAGGATCCAGTTGGTCATGTGGACCATGTTGCACCACACGAAACCCAGCGCGTGCATGCCGAGGAAGCGGTTGATCGTCGCCAGCGACGGGTCGTTCCAGTGGTATCCGGCGTGGAAGGCGATCGGCAGGCCGCGTTCCTCCAGCATGGCATAGAGCCGCATATAGTCGTTGTGATAGACGGGCTTGTAGCGGGCGCTGGTGACGCAGAAGCCGATGATTCCGTCGCAGTCGGCGAAATCCTCGACCATCTTGATCGCCGCTTGTGGCGAGTTGAACGGCAGGTAGGCGAAGGATTTGATGCGCTTGTCGGCCGGCAGGATGGTGTCGACCAGCCAGCGCGTGTAAGCGCGGCCGAGCGTCACCTCCATGTCGATCTGCGGGTGCATGCCGAGCTGCAGCATCGGGGTCGGGAACACCACGATGTAGTCGAGGCAGAGGCTGTCGATGGCTCGGCGGGTCAACGTGACGTCGCGGTGGACGCTCTTGTCCTCGACCGTCTCGCGCATGTCGAGTTGGTGCGGGATGCGGCCGCCGACGTCCTGGTAGCGCAAGCCGAGATCGGCATTGATGCCGTAGGGCGGCGCGCCGACGCGTTCCTTCTGGAAGCGGACCGCCTGGTCGCGGATGACCGGATCCTCGATATGCTGCACGATCTCGGCCCAGGAGATGCTCTCCATATGGTGGGCGTCGACGTCGACGATGAACCAGTCGTCGATTCCCGCTTTCTCCGCCTCGTGGCGGGCGTGGGCGAGAATGTCGCGCGTATCCGAGTAGATGCCGATTTCCTCGAGCTTGCGATCCTTGCCGAGTTGGGTGTCCATCCAAATCTCCTTCCTGCGCTGCCGATGCCTCAGGGCGTCGTTCGCCCGCCCTTATTCGTCCGGGCGACGCCGGTACCAGAGGCCGAGTTCCATGGGGCCGAGACGCATCGCCCTCAACAATTCCGCGACGACCGAGAGGACCTCCGTCGCCGTGATGTGCTTGTCGTCCGACCCCAGCAGGGGCCGGAACGTCCGCTCCTCCCCGTCGCTCTTGGCGAAGTAGAGCTTCAGCGCAGCGGTCATGATGCGGCGTACCGCTTCGTCGCTGATGAGCGCCGCTTCGCCCTCCGCCGTGGCGCGCTCGCTGTCCTGCCAGATACGCTCCGACGCCTGCTCGATCCATTCGTAGGGATTGTTGCTGAGATCCCGTTTCTGCTCAGAGGCGGACATAGACACTCCCGTCGCGGACGATCGTCTCCACCGGCCTCAGGCGCAGGTTCGGATGTCCGCTGTTGCGGCCGGTCCTGACATTGTACTCGTATCCGTGCCACGGGCACACGATATGCAGCTCCTCGTCCGAATAACGCATGAGCTCCGTCGTCTGATTCTCGCCGAGCGTCTGGAGCACCTTGGGGAAAAGCCGGCCCTGGCAGACCGGCCCGCCCTGGTGCGCGCAGCGGTTCTCCCAGGCGAATATTTCTCCCTCAAGGCGGAAAATTCCAATTTCCTTGTCATTATACTTGATGAGCTTCCTTCCTTTTTCTGGAATTTCATCAAGCCCAGAAACGAATATTTCCTGCAAGTTATCCTCCTGCCAAGACAATCGGTCCAGGTCCGCCGTCAAGCTTCGTTCGATGTATCGTCCATCGGCTGCGAGTGTCAATTGACTGGACGCGCAAAACCGCTAAGATCGTGAAAATAACGGATCAACTGTTCTTTTTAACGGAACAAAAGGCGAGGCGACGCGATGGGTGCGGGTACGATGGTGACGGGCAACATGGATTATCTGCGACGCCCGTTCGTACGGAATGTGAAGCCCGGCAACCGCGTCCTCATCGTCACCGATACGAGCCAGGACCCCCGCGTCTGGCAGGTCGTCATGAGCATCGTGACGGAACTCGGCGCCGAGGCCAGCGTGTCGATCTTCGAGAAGCGGCCGGCCGACTACTACGATCCCCCGCAGGCGGTTTGCGAAAGCATGATGACGTCCGATTTCAACGTGCTGCTCGCGTCGACCGGCATGTTGCATTGCGCGGCCAACTTCAAGGCCATGGCGGCGGGCATCCCGGCGATCTGCATGGATGGCGGCATGACTCTGGAGATGCTGCAGTCCGGCGCGATCACCGAGGACATGAAGCAGGTTGCCGTGCGCAAGCACTATGTCGCCAAGAACGTCTTCGGCATGAATGCGAAGGAATGTCGCGTCACCTCGCGCTACGGCACCGACTTCACCTACAGCGTCGAGGGCCGCATCACCCAGCCGCCACTGCCCGACGACAGGTTCGATCCCTACAAGATCATCAATTTCGCCAAGGACGAGAACCGGCCGGGCAACAATCTGCTCTACTATTTGTTTCCGACGGGCGAGTTCAACGTCGCTCCGGTCGAGGGCAGCGCCAATGGCAAGCTCGTCATCGACCTCACCATGCATCATCTCGGGCGGCTGTGGACGCCGATCGAACTGATCGTGGAAAATGGCCGCGTCGTCCGCATCGAGGGTGGCGCCGATGCGCGCATCCTGCGCGACTACCTGGCGACCTATGGCGACGACAACGCCTATATGTGCCCGGCCGAAGCTTCGGTCGGCGTCAACGCCAAGGCGGTCATCCGCGGCATCCAGCGCGAGGACAAGAACATCCTCGGGACGCTGCATTTCGGCCTCGGCACGAATATCGACGTGGGCGGCTCCGTGAAATCGAAAATCCACATGGATGGCGTCATCCTCGAGCCGACGCTTTATGTCGATGGGGTCAAGAAGATCGACAACGGCCGCATCCTCGTGCCGATCGACGGTTGAGATGGACCGGATCGGGATGGCAATCTAGCAGGAGATTTGCCTCGGCGAGGCGGGCGGGGCGCCGCGGCCAGGACAGGACAGCAACGGGAAGAGCAGAACAGGGATGTCAGGCAAGAAGACCGAAGCCACCCGCAACCCGCTGGGACGATCCTTCCAGATCCTGCGCTATTTCCTGCGCAGCCAGGACGACGCGATCGGCGTCAGGCGCATCGCTACCGACCTGAAGATCGCGCCAAGCAGCGTGCACAGGCTGCTTGCGGGGCTGGTGGAGGAAGGGCTGGTGGAGCAGGTCGACGATACCGGCCTCTATTCCCTTGGGCTGGAGATGATCCGCATGGCGCACATGGCGGCGGATCGGCTGCCGCTGCACAAGGTCGCCATACCGCACTTGCGCGAGCTCGTGGCGGTTTCCAACGAGACCGCACTGGTCGGCGCCTACGACCACATAAGGCGCGAGATGATGTTCGTTGCCATGGTCGAATCGAACCAGTCGCTGCGCTACGTCAACCGGATGTGGGAGTGGATGCCGGTCTATGCGGGCGCGAGCGGGCTGGCGATCATGGCGTTCCTGCCGGAAACCGAGCAGCGCGAGATCATCGCCCGCACCCATCTGGCACCCATAACGGACCGTACGATCACCGAGCCCTACAAGCTCGAGCATCAGTTTGAGCTGATCCGCGAACGCCACTACGCCTTTTCCTCCGGCCAGAGGACGCCCGGGGCGGTTGCCATCGGCGCTCCGATCTTCGGGGCAGGCGGCAACGTGATCGGCGACGCCATCATCACCGTTCCTGAACAGCGCTTCGATCCCGGCAGTGAGGCCGTGCTGGCCGGCCACGTCATCCGTTGCGCCGACCGTATCACCCGCCAGATGGGGGGCACCAGGCCGGCTCCGGACGACCATCCATCCCGCCAGCAGGCGGTGATGGCGGAGAGGCGGACCGACGCGGTCGGCGACGGCGTGGCGCCATGAGCAAAGCGTCTGGGGCGGAACTGAACTACGTTTCGGCTGGCAGCGGCGCGCCGCTGGTCTTCCTGCATCCGATCGCCATGCGTCTGGAGTTTTGGGGAGAGGTGGCGGCGGAGCTTGGCCCGGACTATCGTACCATCTGCGTGGATTTGCGCGGGCACGGCCGCAACGCGCCAACCGCCGAACCCTATTCCATCCAGGATCTTGCCTCGGACGTCGTCGCGCTGGCGCGGCGGCTCGGCCTTCCGCCAGCGGTCTTCGTCGGCTGCTCTCTCGGCGGCATGGTCGCGCAGGGCGTTGCCATCGCCGCGCCGGAGCTGGTGGCCGGCCTCGTCCTCTCCAATACGACCCACCGGACCAGCGAGGCCGGCGCGGAAGTGATGCGCGGCCGCGCGCGTCGCTGCCTCGACGATATGCCGGGGGCGGTCGCGAGCGACATCGAGCGCTGGTTCACGCCGGCCTTTCGCGCAGGCGCGCCCGACAAGGTGGAAGAAGTCCGCCGCTGGGCGCTGGCCAACGATCGGCGCACGGTAGCGAATGGCTGGCTGGCGATCGCGGCGCTCGACAACGAGGCGGCAGCCGCGAAAATCGACGTGCCGGTGCTGGCGATGACGGGCAGCCTTGATCCGACGGCGCCGCTGGAGGGAACGCGCGCGATGCAGCGCGCCTTTCCGAACGCGCGCTACCTGGAACTGCCAGGGGCCGGTCATTTCGCACCCGTCGAGCAGCCGCGGGCCTTTGCCGAGGCGGTCGAAGGTCTGGCGCGCCAAGCCGCGACCGCCGGAACATTCAAGGATAAGGCCGGGAGGAAGGCGCAAGGCGCTTGCTGACGGCGGAGGAGACCGGATGAAGAATAGGCTGAACGTCGCGATCATCGGAGCGGGTATGGGCGGGCTGACCGCCGCCGCCACGCTCGCCAGGGCCGGCATCGAGGCGAATGTCTACGAGCAGGCCGAGAAATTCGCCCGCATCGGATCCGGCATTCAGATGAGCCCGAACGCCATGAAGGTGCTGCGCGCCATCGGCCTCGAAGACCAGCTTCGCGACATAGCGTTCAGGCCGGAACACCAGCTCAGCCGCGACTGGGATACCGGCCACGTCAATCTGGACTATCCCTTCGGCGATACCGTCGAGGAAAAATACGACGCGCCCTACCTCTTGATGCATCGCGGCGACCTGCATGCGTTGCTGGCCTCCGTGGTACCCGAGGAGCGGGTCCATCGCGGCAAGAAACTGATCGGCCTCGATCATCTGGAGAATGGAGCGCGGCTGACCTTCCAGGACGGGACGACGGTCGAGGCCGACGCCGTCATCGGCGCTGACGGCGTCCATTCCTTCGTGCGCGAGCGCCTGTTCGGGCCGCAGCGCCCGACATATTCCGGTCGTGTCGCCTACCGCACGACCTTCCCCGCGTCGCTACTCAAGGCGCCGATTGACGACTGCACCAAATGGTGGGGCGTCGACCGCCACATCGTCATCTACTACACCACGCGCGCCAAGGACGAGGTCTATTTCGTCACCTCCGTTCCCGAGCCGGACTGGACTGTCGAATCCTGGTCCCTGAAAGCCAGCACCGAGGAACTGCGCGCCGCCTTCGTCGGCTTCCACCCGATCGTCACAGATGTGCTGGCGGTGTGCCCGGAGGTCAACAAATGGGCCATATTCGAACGCGAGCCGA
>JBQCFA010000237.1:0-12368 GCA_051959695.1 Rhizobiaceae bacterium | reverse complement strand
GTAGCTGGCTCGTCGTTGCGGTTTTGGCCTGTTCGAGGTTTTCGTTGATCGCGTGGGAGGGGGTTATGTTGTCGGGGGCGTCGACGAGCGTGGGCACAAAACCCTGGGGATTAATGGTCAGATAGGCGGGTGCGCGGTGCTCACCCTTGACGAGATGGTGGGACTGCTGCCGGTAGGACAGTCCCTTGAGGTTGAGTGCTATACGGACCCGGTAGCAGGCGCTCGAGCGGAAATAGTCGTGCAACAGGAGCGCCATCCCGCGCTACTCCGCCGGCCCGATCGTGAGCGTCACGGGTTCCAGCCCGTCTATCGTGCCGTCCAGGGCGTCGCCGGCAACGACCGGCCCAACTCCGGCGGGCGTGCCGGTGAAGATCAGGTCGCCTGGCAAGAGATGGTAGTAGCGTGAAAGGTGCGAGATCAACTCGTCCACTTTCCATACGAGATCGTCGAGATTGGCGTCCTGGCGGATCTTCCCGTTCACCTTGAGGGCGATCCGCCGGCCCTCCAGCGATTGTATGACGGAAGCCGGTGTGATTGGTCCGACGACGGCGCCGTTCTCGAACGCCTTGCCGAAGTCCCAGGGTCGGCGCTTGTCCTTGCCTTCCTGCTGCAGGTCACGACGCGTCATGTCGAGGCCGCAGGCATAGCCGAAGACAGTCGCCGGAGCCTTTTCGGCGCTGATACGGAAGGCCGGCGCGCCGATGGCGACCACGAGTTCCATCTCATGATGCAGGTCCCGGGTGCCGGGAGCGTAGGGCACCGTGGCGCCGCTCAGCGCCATGCCAATGGTCGGCTTGAGGAAATAGAAAGGCGCCTCCCGGTCCACCTCGTTGCCCATCTCCTTCGCGTGCTCGACATAGTTGCGACCGACGCAGAAGATGCGCGCGACGGGGAACAGCTTCCGTTCGCCCACGACGCTCAACGCCGCCTGGGGCTGCGGGGAAAAAAGATACTCACTGGTCATGGAAAAGGTTCCGGCTGTTCAAGATGGCGTTCTTTTCACAGGCCGCATGTGCGCCGTCAACCGCGACCTGTGACGGCGCCGATCAACGGCCACCGCTGACGTCCAGGATAGCGCCTTCGACATAGGACGCCTGGTCGGACAGGAGCCACAGGACCGCATTGGCAATCTCCTCGGCGGTGCCCGGCCGTCCGGCAGGGATTGTGTCGGCGACCTTCCACGCGCGGTCCGGGTCGCCGCTGTCAGCGTGGATTTCGGTCTCGATCATGCCGGGCCGTATCGCGTTGACCCGTATCCCCTCGCGCGCCACTTCCCGCGCCAGCCCGAACGTCATCACATCGATCGCGCCCTTGGAGGCGGCGTAGTCCACATAGAGACCGACGCCGCCAAGCCTGGCGGCGGCGGAGGACATGTTGACGATGGCGCCGCCCTTGCCGCCATGTCGCGTCGACATGCGCTTGACGGCCTCGCGGGCGCAAAGGAACGAGCCGAGGACGTTGATGCGCAGCAGCCGCTCGATCCGCGCCGCGCTCATCTCGTCGATCCGCGCCACGACATCGACGACGCCGGCATTGTTGACCAGAGCGTCGAGCCTGCCGAAACGCCTGTCGACGGCCTCGAACATCGCCATGACGTCAGCCTCCGTCCCGACGTCGCCCTTGACGGCAAACGCCTCGCCGCCGGCCGCCTCGATCTCCGCCACCACCTTTCGGGCGGCCTCTTCATTCGAGGCAAAATTGACCGCGACCGAATAGCCCGACCTGGCGGCCATTCGGCACACCGCCGCGCCGATGCCTCGCGACCCTCCCGTGACGAGTATGGATTTCATGGCTCTCGACATCCGAAGGGCGTCAGAGATCGAGCACCAGCCGCTCGGGATCTTCCAGGCTTTCCTTGACGCGAACGAGGAAGGTCACCGCCTCCTTGCCGTCGACGATGCGATGGTCGTAGGACAGGGCGAGATACATCATCGGGCGGATGACGACCTGGCCGCCGACGGCCATCGGCCGTTCCTGGATCTTGTGCATGCCGAGGATGCCCGATTGCGGCGCGTTCAGGATCGGCGTCGACATCAGCGAGCCATAGACGCCGCCGTTCGAGATGGTGAAGGTGCCGCCCTGCATGTCGGCGACCGACAGCTTGCCGTCGCGCGCCGCCAGGCCCAGCCGACCGATTTCCTTCTCGATCTCGGCGATGGACATCTGGTCGGCGTCGCGCACGACCGGCACGACGAGGCCGCGATCAGTGCCGACCGCGACCCCGATGTGGCAATAGTTCTTGTAGATGATGTCGGTGCCGTCGATCTCGGCGTTGACGTTGGGGATTTCCTTCAGCGCGTGGGTGACCGCCTTGGTGAAGAAGCCCATGAAGCCGAGCTTCACGCCATGCTTCTTCTCGAAGACATCCTTGTATTTCGAGCGCAGCGCCATCACGGCGCCCATGTCGACCTCGTTGAAGGTGGTCAACATGGCGGCGACATTCTGTGCGTCCTTCAGCCGCCGCGCGATGGTCTGGCGAAGCTTGGTCATACGGACCCGCTCTTCGCGGCTCTCGTCGCCGACGGACGAAGGCGCGCGCGTCTCGCGCGGGGGTTCCGCAGGCTGCGAGGCGGCGCCCTTGGAAAGCGCCTCCAGCACATCGGCCTTCAGGATCTGGCCGCGTTTGCCCGAACCTTCGACCTGGTCGGCGGAGAGGTTCTTCTCGGCCATCAGCTTGGCGGCGGAAGGGGCAGGCGGCATGGCGCGCTCCTGCACGGGCTCCTGGCCGGCGACCTTGCCTGTCTTGGCGGCCGCCTCGCCGGTCGAGGCCGCGGCGGACGAACCGGCGGCTTGCGACACCGCCTGCGGCTTTTCAGCCGCGGGCTTGGCATCCGCCGCTTTCGCAGGCTCGGCCTTCTTCGCCGAAGACGCCTTGCCCGCTCCTTCGGCGATCGACCCAAGCAACGCGCCGACCTCGACGGTCTCGCCTTCCTTCGCCGCGATCTCGGCAAGTGTTCCGGCCGCCGGCGCCGGCACCTCGATCGTCACCTTGTCGGTCTCGAGCTCGACCAGCGGCTCGTCGGCCGCGATGGCATCGCCCGCCGCCTTGAACCATTTGCCGATGGTGGCCTCGGTGACGGACTCGCCGAGGGTCGGAACGCGAATTTCGGTGGCCATTGAGGTTTTCCGTTGCCTTGGGTTGAGCGGTTAGCCGAGGGCGTCTTCGAGAAGGGCGCCGAGTTGCGCGAGATGCTTCGACATCAGTCCGGTCGCGGGCGAGGCGGCGGCCGGACGGCCGGTATAGCGCACCCGCTGGTGCTTGGCGTCGATATGGGCCAGCACCCATTCGAGATAGGGGTCGATGAACGACCACGCGCCCATGTTCTTGGGCTCCTCCTGGCACCAGGCCATCTCGGCGTTGCGGAAGCGCGACAGCTCGTTGATGAGGGCCTTCGCCGGGAACGGATAGAGCTGCTCGACGCGCAGCAGGTAGATGTCGTTGATGCCACGCTTCTCGCGTTCCTCGTAGAGGTCGTAATAGACCTTGCCCGAGCACAGGACGACGCGGCGTATCTTGGAGTCCTTGACCAGCTTGATCGGCTCGTTGCCGAGATACTGCGCGTCGTCCCACAACAACCGGTGGAAGGAGCTCTCGCCGGAAAGCTCGGCAAGCGTCGAGACGGCCCGCTTGTGCCTCAGAAGCGACTTCGGCGTCATCAGGATGAGCGGCTTGCGGAAGTCGCGCTTCAACTGCCGGCGCAATATATGGAAATAGTTGGCCGGGGTCGTGCAGTTGGCGACCTGCATGTTGTCTTCGGCGCAAAGCTGAAGGAAACGTTCGAGCCTGGCGGAGGAGTGCTCCGGCCCCTGTCCCTCGTAGCCGTGCGGCAGCAGGCAGACGAGGCCCGACATCCTCAGCCACTTGCGTTCGCCCGACGAGATGAACTGGTCGAAGACGACCTGGGCGCCGTTGGCGAAATCGCCGAACTGCGCTTCCCACAGCACCAGCGCGCGGGGCTCGGCGAGCGAATAGCCATATTCGAAGCCGAGCACCGCCTCTTCGGAGAGCATCGAGTTGACGACTTCGTAGTAGGCCTGCGCGGGGCCGAGATTGTTGAGGGGAATATAGCGGGTTTCGTCCTTCTGGTCGTAGAGGACGGAATGGCGCTGCGAGAAGGTGCCGCGCTCCGAATCCTGGCCGGAAAGGCGGATGGGGTTCCCATCCATCAGGATCGACCCGAAGGCCAGCGCCTCGGCCGTCGACCAGTCGATGCCGTCGCCCGTGTCGATCATCTTGGCACGGTTGTCGAGGAAGCGCGCGATGGTCCGATGAGCCTCGAAATCCTTCGGCGTCTCGGTCAGCTTGCGGCCGATCTCCTTCAACGTCTTTGCCGGGACGGCCGTCTTGCCGCGGCGCTGCTCGTCCTCGTTGTCGGCCTTCCTCAAGCCGGTCCAGGCGCCGTCGAGCCAGTCGGCCTTGTTGGGCTTGTAGGCCTGGCCGGTTTCCCATTCGGCTTCGAGATGCGCCCGCCAGCCGGCCTTCATCCGGTCGAACTCTTCCTGGGTGATGAGTTGTTCCGCGATCAGCTTTTCGCCGTAAAGCTGCAGCGCCGTCTTGTGGGTCCTGATCTCGCGGTACATCAGCGGCTGCGTGAAGGACGGCTCGTCGCCTTCATTGTGGCCGAAGCGGCGGTAGCAGAACATGTCGACCACAACCGGCTTGTGGAAAAGCATGCGGAATTCGGTCGCGACCTTGGCAGCATAGACCACGGCCTCCGGATCGTCCCCGTTGACGTGGAAGATCGGCGCCTCGATCATCTTCGCCACGTCCGACGGATAGGGAGAGGAACGCGAGAAGCGCGGATCGGTTGTGAAGCCGATCTGGTTGTTGATGATGAAATGCAGCGTGCCGGCCACGCGATGCCCGCGCAGGCCGGAGAGGCCGAGCACCTCGGCCACCACGCCCTGGCCGGCAAATGCGGCGTCGCCGTGGATCAGGAGCGGCAGCACCTTGGAGCGTTCCTCCAGCGGGACGATCTCCTCGCGCTTGCGCCCGAAGATGATGTCCTGCTTGGCGCGCGCCTTGCCCATGACGACGGGGTTGACGATCTCCAGATGCGAGGGGTTCGCGGTCAGCGACATATGCACCTTGTTGCCGTCGAACTCGCGGTCCGACGAGGCGCCGAGATGGTACTTCACGTCGCCCGAACCCTCGACGTCGTCGGGAGTGAAGGAGCCGCCCTTGAATTCGTGGAAGATCGCCCGGTGCGGCTTGCCCATGACCTGTGAGAGCACGTTGAGGCGACCTCGATGCGCCATGCCGAGCACGATTTCCTTCATGCCCATGGCGCCGCCGCGCTTGACGATCTGCTCGAGCGCCGGGATGAGGGATTCGCCACCGTCGAGGCCGAAGCGCTTGGTTCCCTTGTACTTTACGTCGATGAACTGCTCGAAGCCTTCTGCCTCGACCAGCTTGTGCAGGATCGCCTTCTTGCCTTCCGGTGTGAAGGCGATGCCCTTGTCCGGACCTTCGATGCGTTCCTGGATCCAGGCCTTCTCCTCGGGGTTGGAGATATGCATGAACTCGACGCCGAGGGTCGAGCAGTAGGTACGCTGCAGAATGTCGAGCATCTCGCGGACGGTGGCGAATTCGAGCCCGAGCACGTTGTCCAAGAAGATCGGCCGATCATAATCGGCTTCGGTGAAACCGTAGTTCTGGGGCGACAGTTCGTTGTAATCCTCCAGCGGCTTGGCGATGCCGAGCGGATCCAGATTGGCGTGCAGATGGCCGCGCATGCGATAGGCGCGGATCATCATGATGGCGCGAATGGAATCGCGCGTCTGCTGGTTGATTTCGGTTTCAGCGGGTTCGGTGCCTGTTTCGGCGGCCCCCTTCTGGGCCTTCTCCCGGACCTTGCGTTCGATATGCTTCTCCACCGCGCCCCAATCACCGTCGAGCGCGGAGACCAGCTCGCCATTGGCGACGATCGGCCAGCCGGGCTTCTTCCACGACGCACCCTCGGCATTGCGGGCGACGTCGCCGGCATCATCCTTGAGGGAGTCGAAGAAGGCGCGCCACTCGGGATCTACCGATTCGGGATCCTTCTCGTAGCGGGCCTGAAGCTGTTCGACATAGGCGGCGTTGCCGCCATAGAGGAAGGAGGTAAGCGAAAAGTCGTCGTTCGCCTGGTCTTGTCGCTGCATTGTCCTAGCGGAGCGCCGCGCTCCGTCTCCTGTCTAAAGTCGGTCGTCAGTCGTCGGTCGCGATGCGTCAGCCGCGAGAATCGAGGCACTCGACCAACGACGACGAACGACCACCCACGATCCACTACCCCTTGATCGCTTCCACCAGCGTCTTGCCCAACTGCGCCGGCGAAGGCGAAACCCGAATGCCCGCCGCTTCCATTGCCGCGATCTTGTCTTCCGCGCCGCCCTTGCCGCCGGAGATGACCGCGCCCGCGTGGCCCATCGTGCGTCCCTTCGGCGCCGTGCGGCCGGCGATGAAGCCGGCCATCGGCTTGCTGCGGCCCTTCTTCGCCTCGTCACGCAGGAACTGTGCGGCGTCCTCTTCCGCCGAGCCGCCGATTTCGCCGATCATGACGATGGATTTGGTCGCGTCGTCGGCGAGGAACATCTCCAGCACGTCTATAAACTCCGTTCCCTTGACCGGATCGCCGCCGATGCCGACGGCCGTCGTCTGGCCGAGGCCTTCATTCGTGGTCTGGAATACCGCCTCATAGGTAAGCGTTCCGGAACGCGAAACAACGCCAACCGACCCCTTCTTGAAGATGTTACCGGGCATGATGCCGATCTTGCATTCGTCCGGCGTCAGCACACCCGGACAATTCGGGCCGATGAGCCGGGATTTCGACCTATCGAGCTTCGCCTTGACCTTGACCATGTCGAGAACCGGAATGCCCTCGGTGATGCAGACGATCAGCGGCATCTCGGCTTCGATCGCCTCGGTGATGGCTTCGCCCGCGCCGGCCGGCGGAACGTAGATCACCGAGGCGGTGGCGCCCGTCCGGTCCATGCCCTCCGCGAGCGAGGAGAAGATCGGCAGCTCCACCGTCTTGCCACCGACGCTGCCTTGCCATTTCTGTCCGCCCTTTGTCGGGTGCGTGCCACCGACCATCTTGGTCCCGTGATAGGCGAGCGCCTGTTCGGTGTGGAAAGTGCCGGTCTTGCCGGTCAGTCCCTGGACCAGGACCTTGGTGTTCTTGTCGACGAGAATGGACATCAATCAGTTTCCCTTCACCGCCTTGACGATCTTCTGGGCGGCGTCGTCGAGATCGTCCGCCGAAATCACGTTCAGCCCGCTCTCGTTGATGATCTTCTTGCCGAGTTCGACATTGGTGCCTTCCAGCCGGACCACCAGCGGCACTTGCAGCCCGACTTCCTTGACCGCCGCGATCACACCTTCGGCAATCACGTCGCATTTCATGATGCCGCCGAAGATATTGACAAGGATGCCCTTCACGTTCGGGTCGGCGGTAATGATCTTGAAGGCCGCCGTGACCTTTTCCTTGTTTGCGCCGCCGCCGACATCGAGGAAGTTCGCCGGCTCGGCGCCGTAAAGCTTGATGATGTCCATGGTCGCCATGGCAAGGCCGGCGCCGTTGACCATGCAGCCGATATTGCCGTCCAGCGCGACATAGGCGAGGTCGTATTTCGACGCCTCGATCTCCTTGGCGTCCTCCTCGGTCGTGTCACGCAGTTCGGCTATGTCCGGATGACGGAAGAGCGCGTTGTTGTCGAACGAGACCTTGGCGTCGAGCACCCTGAGGCGCCCGTCCTTCATGACGATCAGCGGATTGATCTCGAGCAGGCTCATGTCCTTGTCGAGGAAGGCGCGGTAGAGCACCGGAAAGAGCTTCTCGCCGTCCTTGGCCGCATCCCCCGAAAGTCTCAACGCCTCGTTGAGCTTTTTCGCGTCCTGCCCCGTGACGCCGGCTTCCGGATCGATGGCCACCGTGACGATCTTCTCAGGCGTATCGTGCGCGACGGTCTCGATATCCATGCCGCCCTCCGTCGAGACGACGAAGGCGACGCGGCCGACAGTGCGGTCGACCAGGAGGGAGAGGTAGAGTTCGCGGTCTATGTCGGCGCCGTCCTCGAGATAGAGGCGGTTGACCTGCTTGCCGGCCGGGCCGGTCTGCTTCGTCACCAGCGTCGCGCCGAGCATCTCGCGGGCGTTGGCGACGACCTCGTCGACCGATTTGGCCAGCCGCACGCCACCCTTGGCCTCGGGCGAAAGCTCCTTGAACTTGCCCTTGCCGCGACCCCCGGCATGGATCTGGCTTTTCACCACGTAAAGCGGTCCGGGCAGCTTCTTCGCGGCGGCTTCGGCCTCGCCGGCCTTGAAGACCGGGACGCCATCGGCCACCGGCGCGCCATAGCCCTTCAGGAGCTGCTTTGCCTGGTATTCATGGATGTTCATGCGACCGTTCCCGCTATTTCTTGAGGTTCGGCGCGATGTTGACGCAAGCCTCGCAAAGTGTCCGCACCGCGCCGACCGATTTGTCGAACATCTTCTGCTCGCTCTTGTTCAGGTCGAGTTCGATGACGCGCTCGACGCCGCCGGCGCCGATCACCACCGGCACGCCGACATACATGTTCTTGACGCCATACTGGCCCGAAAGATGGGCCGCGCAGGGAAGCACGCGCTTCTTGTCCTTCAGGTAGGCCTCGGCCATCGCAATGGCGGAAGAGGCCGGCGCGTAGTAGGCCGAACCCGACTTCAAAAGTCCGACGATCTCGCCGCCGCCCTTGCGTGTGCGCTCGACGATGGCATCGAGCTTCTGTTTCGAGGTCCAACCCATCTTGACGAGGTCCGGCAGCGGGATTCCGGCGACGGTGGAGTAACGCGTGAGCGGCACCATGTCGTCGCCAAGACCGCCGAGCGTCAAGGCGCCGAAAACCTCGACCGAAACCGTGAACTACACCGCGAGGAACTAGCGGCAACGGGCGGAGTCCAGGACGCCCGCCATGCCGACCACATGCGTCTTCGGCAGGCCGGAGAATTTCTGCAGCGCCCAGACCATCGCGTCGAGCGGATTGGTAATGCAGATCACGAAGGCGTGGGGCGCGTATTTCTTGATGCCGGCGCCGACCTGCTCCATCACCTTGAGATTGATGCCGAGGAGGTCGTCACGGCTCATCCCGGGCTTGCGCGGTACGCCGGCGGTGACGATGCACACATCGGCGCCCTCGATCGCGGAATAGGCGCTGGCGCCGGCGAATTTGGCGTCGAACCCCTCGACCGCGGAGGATTGGGCGATGTCGAGACCCTTGCCCTGCGGAATGCCCTCGGCGATGTCGAACAGGACGACATCCCCCAGTTCCTTCAGACCGATCAAATGGGCGAGCGTGCCGCCGATCATGCCCGAGCCGATGAGGGCGATCCTGTTGCGTGCCATGTGGAGGGTTTTCCTTTCGCGTGAATTGCCGGTCTTGAGGTGGCTCGAACGGCCCCGGTACGTCGTTGGACGCCATGCCGGCGGTTCGGAGGAAGGCGCCCGATGCGGCATCGCGGCGGGCAGGAAGCTGCCCTTTCAGCCACTGCACATAGACTTCGACGGGCAATAAGACAACGAGAAATTTCCAGCCCAATATTTTCAATCGGTTAAGTGATTGAGGAGTTACGTAAACGTAAGACTTTTAACTGACGGTCGTCATTGCGACAGCCGGGCATGCGTGTTCGTCGTCGCTAGCGCGGGCCGGCAGGGTTCGACGCTTCCAGCCATTCGCCGGTCTGCATCTCCGTCAACCGCGAGGCGGTGCGTTCGAATTCGAAGGCTTCCGTCCCCGTTTTGCCCGCATAGAGCTTCTCCGGCGCCGCCTCGGCGCTGACGACGATCCGGGCATGACGGTCGTAGAGCGTGTCGATCAGGAGGATGAAGCGCTTGGCCTCGTTGCGGCGCGCCTGCGCCAGCACGGGGATGCGGTCGATGAAGATGGTATGAAAGCGCGCGGCGATGGCGAGGTAGTCGCGTGCGCTGTGCGGTTCCTCGCACAGCTCGGCGAAGGTGAACCGCGCCACGTCGCGGACGGCCCGCGGCACCGGGATCGTGCGACCTTTCACCGTCAGTTCGACCGGCGCCTCGGCGCTGCCGTTCATGGCGACCTTCCACGCCTCTTCCATCCGACGATCCGTTTCGGGGCCGAGCGGCGTCAGGTAGACAGGCAGGCGACTCATCTTCTCCCTGCGGTAGTCGATGCCGGAATCGAGCTGGAGCACCTCCGTATTCTCTTCCAGAAGATCGATGAAGGGCAGGAAAAGCTGCCGGTTGAGCCCGTCGCGGTAGAGGTCGCGCGGCGCTACGTTCGAGGTCGCCACCAGGACGACGCCGTGCGCGAACAGGGCCGAAAACAGCCGCGACAGGATCATCGCGTCGGCGATGTCGGTGACGGCGAATTCGTCGAAACAGAGGCCTCTCGCCTCGTCGGCAATCGCCGAGGCAACCGGCGGACTCGGATCGTCACCCTTCGCTTCGCCCCGCTTCAGCGCCCGGCGGTGGGCGTCGATGCGGTCGTGTATGTCGGCCATGAAATCGTTGAAATGCGCGCGACGCTTGCGGCGCGAAGGAACAAGCTCGAAGAACATGTCCATCAGCATCGTCTTGCCGGTGCCGACACTGCCATAGAGATAGAGTCCCCTGACGGGCTTCCTCTCCTGGCGTCTGGCGAACAGCCAGCCGAGCGCGCTCGACTTGGCCGCCAGCCGGCCGGACGAAATTTCCCCGATCAGCCGGTCGAGCGCGGCGATCGCCTTCCTCTGGGCGTCGTCATCCCGGATATCCCCCGTTTCCACGAGCCGGCGATAGTGGTGCGCAAGCGAGGGAAGGGCGGATGAAGCCTCACGCAACGACATGGACGGCGATGATTCCGATGGATCGTTGCGGCTGCTCTTGCGCTATCACCAAGCCCCGATCAAGAGGTCTATTGGCCGAGCGCCAGCGAGATACCCTGGCCGCCGCTGGTCTGGCCGTCGAAACGTTGACCGCCCGAAGAGTACAGGCCGGCGATCTGGACGCCGTTCTGGTCGTAGAGCACCAATTGCTTGCCCTTGACATCCCAGCCCTTGACCGTCTGGATCGGAGCCGGACAATGGAGGGGCGCAGCGCGGTAGGATGCGCCGAACTTCGTCAGACCCATTGCGATCTTGCAGTTCTGACCGGCCACGGACGCCGTCCATACGCCGGACATGCTTTCCTTGGAGATATCGGGTGCGTTGGCCGCGACCTGGCTGTTCATCGGCTGCGTCGTGGTTCCCGGAGCGGCCGGGAACGCGCTTGGACCGGCGGAGGCAGGAGGCGGCAGTTGGTTCTGCGCGACAGGGGAGGTCGGCGCGGCCGGCAATGGCTGCGGCTCGGGCTCGTCCAACCTGCTGAAGCGCGAACTCTGGCAACCCGCTACAGCGAACGTCACGAGGCAGACCGCCAACAGGCCGGTTCTCGAAACAGTCATCGCGATCCCTCCGTGGGAAACTTTCCTTTTGCCGCGTAACGCCAAACGCGGCCGCTGGTCCATGGCACCTAAACTATGGCGTAGGTGAGGAGGATTCCAACCGCTCATGGTTAAAAAACGGTTGCCTCTTCAGTACCGGTTAGCCCGATAGCCGACTTAGCGCCACGCTTGGTACGAATACATAGCCATTTGGTCCGACGATGTGACATTCGCGTAACCCGTGCGGCTTGTCGATCGACCCGGAAAGGACGACAGCGTCCGATCGCCGGGCGCGGGCCTCGGCCACGTCCGGATCGACGCCATAGACCCTGATTTCGACGCCGGCGCCCCTGGCACCATCCGGAGGGATGATGCCGGCCATCTCGTGGTCGCGATAAGTGTGGTCTGCGTGCAGCATGAAAACGGTACCGGCAAGTTCGACCGCCGCGAAATCGCCGTCGGCATAGATGACCTCCGCGCCGAGCACATCACGGCAAAAATCGGCCATTTCGGCAATTTCCGGCACCAAAAGATTGACGCCGACGCCCGGACCGAGAGAACGGCCGAATTGCGGCGCGGGCATCCATGGCTCGCCGGTCCGCGTCTTCATCGGCGCGGTCCCCGATCAGCGCATGCGCCGCCCCGCCCGAGCCGCATGGCGGAACGAGGCGTCATTCCCTGAAATCGGGGAGGCGCTTGAAGGCCGCCTTCAGCGCCTCCGACCAACCGTCCGAGATCTGGCGATAGTAGGGATCGTCCTGCTGGATGCGCTTGCGATAATCGACCCGCAATCCGTCGCGCCGGTAGAATAGCATGTCGAGCGGCAGCGCCACGGAGAGGTTCGAGCGTACCGTGGAATCGAAGGAGACCATCAACAGCTTTGCCGTCTCGGCGAAAGTCATGTCCGGCTCATAGGCGCGGATGAGGATCGGCTTGCCGTACTTCGTCTCGCCGATCTGGAAGAAGGGTGTATCGTCGCT
>JBQCFA010000236.1:0-7870 GCA_051959695.1 Rhizobiaceae bacterium | reverse complement strand
CATGCGGCGGAGAAGCTTTCGCTGGTCGGCCTCTCCGGCTACGAGAAGCGCCAGCCGAGCGAGCTTTCCGGCGGCCAGCAGCAGCGCGTCGCGGTAGCTCGCGCCATCGTACTGGAGCCCAAGGTTCTGCTCTTCGACGAGCCGCTGTCGAACCTCGACGCCAAGCTCAGGCGCCGCGTGCGCGACGAGATTCGCGGGCTGCAGCAGGATCTGGCGCTCACCGTCGTCTATGTCACGCACGACCAGGAGGAGGCGCTGGCAGTCTCCGACCGCATCGTCGTCATGCATTCGGCGCGCATCGCCCAGGACGGAACGCCGCGCGAGCTCTACAACGCGCCGGCCAGCCGGTTCGTCGCCGATTTCATGGGCGACGCCAACCTGCTCGAGGCGGTAGTGGGCGCGCATCGCGGCGAGACAGCGGGGGTGAGGGTAGGGCCGCTGAGCCTGGAACTGCCGCATCGCGATATCGCGCCGGGACCGGCCGCGCTTGCCGTGCGGCCGCACGCCGTGCGGCTGACGGCGCCGGACGCCGGAAGGGGCGGCATCGAGGGCCGGATCACCAAAGCGGCCTATCTCGGCGATCACATGGAATACATGGTGGCGACCGTGTCGCCGCAGACGGAGATCTTCGCCACCGATGCCAACGTCAACAAACCGCATGAGGTTGGCGCGGAGGTCTCCGTGCATCTCGACCCGGACAGTGTCGTGCTGGTCGGGAATGACTAGCACTACAGTTCTTTTCGCCACGGCCTGACGAATGTGCAACCATAGTGCCAGGGTCAGGCCAGGAAACCGGGATGACGGCGCGGTTGCCTTGACCATCCGTCCGCAACGCCACCCTCGCTTGCGAAGCGTGGACGATTTGGCTATGGAACCCGCGAATTCAGCGCCCCGGCATGCCGGGCGCCTTCCTTAAATCCCGAGAAGAGCCCGGCCGGGCATCGAAGAAAGCGTTCTTCCCCCATGGCGCGCATCGTGATGAAGTTCGGCGGAACGTCCGTCGCCGACCTCGACCGCATCCACAATGTGGCGCGGCACGTCAAACGCGAGGTCGATGCGGGCCATGAGGTCGCGGTCGTGGTGTCCGCCATGTCGGGCAAGACCAACGAACTGGTCGGCTGGGTAAAGGGCATGCCGAAGGTGTCGGGCGCCAATTCGCCGTTCTTCGACGCGCGCGAATACGATGCCGTCGTCGCCTCCGGCGAACAGGTCACGTCGGGCCTGCTCGCCATCGCGCTGCAGTCGATGGGTATCCACGCGCGCTCGTGGCAGGGCTGGCAGATCCCGATCCGCACCGACAACTCCCATGGAGCCGCGCGCATCCAGGAGATCGACGGATCGTTCCTGGTCAAGCGCTTCGGCGAGGGGCAGGTCGCCGTCATCGCCGGCTTCCAGGGCCTGGCGCCGGACAACCGCATCGCCACGCTCGGCCGCGGCGGCTCCGACACGAGCGCGGTCGCCATCGCGGCGGCGGTCAAGGCCGATCGCTGCGACATCTATACGGATGTCGACGGCGTCTATACCACCGATCCGCGCATCGAGCCGAAGGCGCGCCGGCTCGCCAAGGTGGCCTTCGAGGAGATGCTCGAGATGGCGTCGCTCGGCGCCAAGGTGCTACAGGTGCGCTCGGTCGAGCTTGCAATGGTGCACAAGGTGCGGACCTTCGTCCGTTCCTCATTCGACGATCCGGACGCGCCCGGCATGGGGGATCCCGTGAACCCGCCCGGAACGCTCATTTGCGACGAGGATGAAATCGTGGAACAGCAGGTCGTCACCGGTATCGCCTACGCCAAGGACGAGGCGCAGATCTCGCTGAGGCGGGTCTCGGACAGGCCGGGCGTCGCGGCCGGCATCTTCGGGCCGCTGGCGGAAGCCGGCATCAATGTCGACATGATCGTGCAGAACATCTCCGAGGACGGGTCGCGCACGGACATGACCTTCACCGTGCCTTCGGCCGATGTCGACCGGGCAATCGCCGTCCTGGAGAAAGTGCGGCAGACGGTCGGGTTCGATGCCCTCCAGCACGATGACGGCATGTCGAAAGTGTCGGTGATCGGCATCGGCATGCGCAGCCACGCGGGCGTCGCGGCGACCGCGTTCAAGGCCCTGGCCGACAAGGCGATCAACATCCGCGCCATCACCACGTCGGAGATCAAGATATCGATCCTGATCGACGGTCCCTATACCGAACTTGCGGTTCGCACTTTGCATTCCGTTTACGGTCTGGATAAGCATTAGACAGAGGAACTGTTCGTTTCGATTCCGGCGGTGTTCGCGGCGGGCGGGCGCCGTCACGGAACCGTTGGAGAAAAGGCATGATGCGAGACATTGGCGGCGGTCCGCGCGTGCTTCTGCGCCGGCTGCGCGAGCTGATGGCGGAGCCGCTGGAGCCGCAGGAGCGGCTCGACCGCATCGTGCGCGAGATCGCCTCCAACATGGTGGCGGAGGTCTGCTCGCTTTACGTCCTGAGGGCCGATTCCGTCCTTGAGCTGTATGCGACGGAAGGTCTGAACCCGACCTCCGTGCACCGGGCACAGCTGCAGATCGGGCAGGGCCTCGTCGGCACCATCGCGGCAAGCGCCCGCTCGCTCAACCTCACCGACGCGCAGAAGCACCCCGCCTTCGCCTACCTGCCGGAGACGGGCGAGGAGATCTACAATTCGTTCCTGGGTGTTCCCGTCCTCCGCGCGGGCCGCACGCTCGGCGTGCTGACCGTCCAGAACCGCACCAAGCGCAACTATCGCGAGGACGAACTCGAAGCGCTCGAGACGACCGCGATGGTGATTGCCGAGATGATCGCCACCGGCGACCTCGCCCGGCTGTCGCGGCCCGGCCTCGACCTCGATCTCAGCCGGCCGATGAGCTTCACCGGGCTCGCCTTCAACGAGGGCATCGGGCTCGGCCATGTGGTCCTGCACGAGCCGCGCATCGTCGTCACCAATCTCTTCAACGAGGACAGCGAGGAGGAAATAAGGCGGCTCGAAAGCGCGCTCGGCTCGCTCCGCCTTTCGATCGACGATATGCTTTCGCGGCGCGACGTGGCGTCCGAAGGCGAGCACCGCGCCGTGCTCGAGGCCTATCGCATGTTCGCGCACGACCAAGGCTGGGTGCGACGCATCGAGGAAGCCGTGAGGAACGGCCTCACCGCGGAAGCGGCGGTCGAAAAGGTGCAGTCGGACATGCGCGCGCGCATGATGCACATGACCGATCCCTACATGCGCGAGCGCATGAGCGATTTCGATGATCTCGCCAACCGGCTGCTCAGGCAGCTGATGGGACGCGGTCCCGAAGCCATCGCCGAATCGCTGCCGAAGGATGCGATCATCGTGGCGCGTTCCATGGGGGCGGCGGAACTGCTCGACTATCCGCGCGAGCGGTTGCGCGGCCTGGTCCTCGAAGACGGCGCCATCACCAGCCATATCGTCATCGTGGCGCGGGCGATGGGGATACCCGTCGCGGGTAAGGTCGGGGGCGCCGTCTCCATGTCGGAGAACGGCGATGCGATCATCGTCGACGGGGACGCCGGCCGTGTGCATCTTCGGCCGCAGACGGATGTCGAGGCCGCCTACGCGGAAAAGGTGCGCTTCCGCGCCAAGCGCCAGGAACTCTATCGCGAACTGCGCGACCAGCCCTCCGTCACCAGGGACGGCGCGGCGGTCGATCTGATGATGAACGCCGGCCTTGCGGTCGATCTGCCGCAACTGGCGGAATCGGGCGCGGCGGGCATCGGCCTCTATCGTACCGAGCTGCAGTTCATGGTCGCCGCGACCTTCCCGCGCGCCGAGCAGCAGGAGGAACTTTACCGGCACGTGCTCGACGTGGCGCGCGACAAGCCGGTGACGTTCCGGACCATCGACATCGGCGGCGACAAGGTGCTTCCCTATTTCAAGAGCGCCAAGCCGGAGGAGAACCCGGCGCTCGGCTGGCGCGCCATACGCCTGACGCTCGACCGGCCGGCGCTTCTGCGGACGCAGATACGCGCCCTGCTTCGCGCCGCCGGGGGACGGGAACTCAAGGTCATGTTCCCGATGGTCACCAAGATCGACGAAATCCACCAGGCGCGGAAGCTGATCGACCGCGAGGTACGACATCTGTCGCGCTTCGCGCACCACCTGCCGACCAGCCTGAAGGTGGGCGCCATGCTGGAAGTGCCCTCCCTCATGTGGCAGCTCGACGAATTGATGCAGGCGGTCGATTTCGTCTCGGTCGGTTCGAACGATCTCTTCCAGTTCGTCATGGCGGCCGATCGCGGCAACACGCTTCTGTCCGATCGCTTCGATCCGCTCTCCGTTCCCTTCATGCGCGTGCTGAAACAGATCGCCGATGCCGGCAGGAAGTCCGGTACGCCGGTGACGCTGTGCGGCGAGCTTGCCGGCCGCACGATCTCGGCGATGGCGCTGATCGGCCTCGGCTACCGTTCGATCTCCATGTCGCCGGCGGCGATCGGACCGGTCAAGGCGATGCTGCGCGAGTTGCCGGCCTGCGAGCTTGCCGCGATGCTCGATGAACTGCTCGCCAGGCCGGACGGCAATACCGACATGCGCGGCCTGCTCGAAGAATTCGCCGGAAAGCACGACATTCCGCTATGATGAACCTCCCAGCCGACCGCATGGACCAGGTGCTGAAGCGCTTCGATCTCATCGAGGCTCGGATGTCTGCCGGCTCCGATCCGGAAACCTACGTCAAGCTTGCCTCCGAATATGCGGAGCTGCAGGAACTGGCGACCAAGATCAGGGCGCTGCGCGCAACGGAGACCGAACTCGCCGACCTCGTTTCGATGCGCGACGACAAGGGCTCGGACGCGGAGATGCGCGATCTCGCGGCCTCCGAAATCGAGGGCGTCGAGGAAAGGATCGAGGGGCTGAAAGGCGAAATCCGCATCCTGCTTCTCCCCCGGGACGCCGCCGACGACAAGAGCGCCATCCTCGAGATCCGCGCCGGCACGGGGGGCGACGAGGCGGCGCTGTTCGCCGGCAATCTCTTCCGCATGTACGAACGCTACGCCGCCGACCATGGCTGGCGCATGGAAGTCGTCTCGGCGAGCGAGGGCGAGGTCGGCGGCTACAAGGAGATCATCGCCGCCGTTTCGGGCAAGGGCGTTTTCGCGCGGCTGAAATTCGAGTCGGGAACGCATCGCGTCCAGCGCGTGCCCGAAACGGAAGCCGGCGGCCGGATTCACACCTCCGCCGCGACCGTCGCGGTCCTGCCGGAGGCCGAGGAAGTCGATGTCGAGATCAGGCCCGAGGATATCCGCATCGACACGATGCGGGCGTCCGGCTCTGGGGGCCAGCACGTCAACACAACGGATTCCGCCGTGCGCATCACGCATCTGCCGACCGGGATCATGGTCGTGCAGGCGGAGAAATCGCAGCACCAGAACCGGGCCCGCGCCATGCAGATCCTGCGCGCCCGGCTCTACGACATGGAGCGCATGAAGGCGGAGGACGAACGCTCCGAGGCGCGGCGGCTGCAAGTCGGCTCCGGCGACCGCTCCGAGCGCATCCGAACCTATAATTTCCCGCAAGGCCGGGTGACCGACCACCGCATCAACCTCACGCTCTACAAGCTCGACCGGGTGATGGAAGGCGATCTCGACGAGATCATCGACGCGCTCATCGCCGACCACCAGTCGAAGCTGATGGCGGCGTCGGAGGGATGAGGCGTTGCAGGCTCTCCCGCAAGAGGGTGTGAGGCATGGTTATGACCAGCCTGGCTGCCCTTCTTCGTGAAGTCCGCGGCCGACTGGAAGAGGGGGGGGCGGACAACGCCGCGCTCGAAGCCCGGCTGCTGGTCGAGCACTTCACCGGCACGACCCGGATCGATGCGATCGCCGATCCCAAGCGCGAGATAGCCGCTGAAATGATCGCTGCCGTGCAAGACGCGCTCGACCGCCGCATTGCGCATGAGCCGGTATATCGCATCCTGGGCCGTCGCGCGTTCTACGGCCTCGACCTTCGCCTTTCGCCGGCGACGCTGGAGCCGCGCCCGGACACGGAAGCGCTGGTCGATCTCTGCCTGCCTTTCCTCCGGGGGAGGGTGGCGGCAGGGAACTGCCGCATCCTCGATCTCGGCACCGGCACCGGCGCGATCGCGCTCGCGCTCCTGTCGCAAATCCCTGAAGCGACGGCGGTCGGCACGGATATTTCGGCGCAAGCGCTTGAAACGGCTGCGGCCAATGCCGATATCAACGGGATGAAGGACCGTTTCGACCCGATCGTGTCGGACTGGTTTTCGGCCATTGAAGGCCAGTTCTCGCTAATCGTGTCGAATCCGCCTTACATCCCGACAGAGGATATCGGGATGTTGGCCCCGGAAGTCCGGGACCACGACCCGGCAAAAGCGCTCGACGGCGGAACGGATGGGCTCGACGCCTATCGCAGGATCGCGGCCGGAGCAGCAGGTCACCTGGAAGCGGGCGGCCGTGTCGCGGTGGAGGTTGGCTTTGACCAGCGGCGGGCCGTGAGTGCGATCTTCGAGGCCTCGGGACTGGCGCCGATCGAGAGCGCCCGCGACCTCGGCGGACATGAGCGGGCGCTGATGTTCAGGGCGGTTTGACCCTTTTCGCGGTCGCGAAAAAATGCTTGGCATTCCTTGCGAATGCAGTTAGGTTCCGGCAACCGGATGAGACGAAGCAGGCAGTGCCTTAGGCGATTCGGTTCCCGTTGAAACAAGCTGCCTTCTTGCGTGTAAGACGCCTTGTCGTCGTGCGGGGATTGTCCGGTAAGTGACATGAAACGATCTTTGATTTGGCACGTGGCAACTGCCTGCGCGCAGTTGGAAGCCGACAACGCAAAGCGATACGGACGGTGAGAGATCCGCGTTCTCCGATGCCGGGACACTTTTCAAAAAAGAGAATGGTATGAGGCCAGGACAGCAGAACAGGCGCATGCGTGGGCGCAACAACAACAATAACAGCAACAATAACAATAACCGCCGGGGCCCCAATCCCCTTACGCGCAGCTACGAGAGCAACGGACCCGACGTAAAGATCCGCGGTTCCGCCCAGCAGATCGCCGAAAAATACACCACCCTGGCCCGCGATGCCCAGAGTTCGGGCGACCGCGTCATGGCCGAGAACTACCTCCAGCACGCCGAACACTACAACCGCATCATCGCAGCGGCGCAGGCGCAAATGGCGGTCCAGCAGGTGCGCGACAATCGCGACGAAATGGACGATGACGGCGACGACGAGCGCGGCGAGGCCTCCGGCGCGAATGGCTCGCGCGAGCATCGCCCCCAGCAGCAATCCTATGCCAATGACGGAAGTGGTCCCCAGCCCGTCATCGAAGGCACGCCGGCCGAAGTCGCATACAATCAGCAGGGCAACCAGCCTGGCGGCGAGCGAGAGCGGGCGGCCGGGAATGGCGGCGAAAACGGCAATGGAAGGGACGCGCATGTGAACGGCAGCGCCGCCGAAGCGGCGGCCGGCGACGAGAACGCCGCGCCACGTCGCGGCCGTCGGCCGCGCCGCAGGCCCAACGGCCATGGTGAGGGAGAAGGGCGGACCAACGGCGCGCACTCCGCCGAGGCCGCTTCGGGCGCGGAGCAGCCCTCCGGGGAGAGCGGCGGCGCCATGGAGCAGGCCGAGTAGGCCTACTACTCCTGTGAGAATTGGAAACGGCGGCAATGATTGGCCGCCGTTTTGCTTTTGGCCGGGTGGATTTCCGGTCCAACCCGCCCCAGCGATTTCCCTCGCCTCATCTTGAGGGGCGCGTTCCGTCTCCCCATATCTGCGTTATAATGGATTTGCCTCGATCGGCGATGCAACGCCGCCGGTCCTTTGATCGTGATCAACGCATGGGGGAGTCCGTCATCTGAATCTGGTCGGCGCCGCGAAGCGGGCCGATCGGGGAATGGAGACAGGAATGAA
>JBQCFA010000235.1:0-3851 GCA_051959695.1 Rhizobiaceae bacterium | reverse complement strand
TCGGCAGGCTCTGCGACAGGCCGCCTTCTTCGAAAGTCTTACGGGCCGTCTCCTCCGCCTTCAGCGCCGCTTCGCGGCCGTGCAGCAATGCTGTCGCCTCGTTGGCGAGCACCTTCTTAGCCTCGTTGATCTCCGCGCCTTCGAGCTTCTCCAGCCGCCGGATCTCGTCCATCGGCAGCGTCGTGAACAGTTTGAGGAAGCGGCCGACATCGGCGTCCTCGGTGTTGCGCCAGTACTGCCAGAAATCCCAGGGGCTAAACTGGTCGGCGTTGAGCCAGACCGCGCCCTGGGCCGTCTTGCCCATCTTGGCGCCCGAGGCCGTGGTGAGCAGCGCCGTCGTCAGCGCGTAGAGCTGGTGCGTGCCCATGCGCCGACCCAGATCGACTCCGTTGACGATGTTGCCCCACTGGTCCGAACCGCCCATCTGCAGGTTGCAGCCGTAGCGGCGGGCAAGCTCGGTGAAATCGTAGGCCTGGCAGACCATGTAATTGAATTCGATGAAGCTCATCTCCTGCTCGCGCTCGAGGCGGAGCCTGACCGAGTCCATCGTCAGCATGCGATTGACCGAAAAATGCCTGCCGACATCGCGCAGCATCTCGATATAGCCGAGCTTCAGGAGCCAGTCGGCGTTGTCGACCATAATCGCGTCGGCGGCTCCGTCGCCGAATTTCAGCACCTTGGAGAAAACGCCCTTGATCGACGCCTTGTTGGCTTCGATCTCCTCGACGGTGCGCAACGTGCGCGTCTCGTCCTTGCCGGATGGGTCGCCGACCATCGTCGTGCCGCCGCCCATCAGCGCTATCGGCTTGTTGCCGGTGGCTTGCAGCCAGTAGAGCATCATCAGCGACAGGAAGTTGCCGATATGCAGCGACGGCGCGGTGCAGTCGTAACCGACATAGGCGACGACTTCGCGCTTGGCCGCGAGTGTATCCAGCCCATCCAAATCGGAACATTGGTGGATGAAGCCGCGCTCGTCCATGATTTTGATGAAGTCGGATTTGTATGCCGGCATTGGGGTAATCTTTCGTCGGGACGGAAGCGGAGCCGGCCGTGGCCAGACCGACCGCGCGCCTTTAGCATCCGGGGAACCAGAATCACAAGGATCGCAGCGAATGAACGCAATATGCGCCATCGGACTGATGAGCGGTACGTCGATGGACGGCATCGACGTCGCGGCGCTCAGCTCCGACGGCGAGACGATCTCCGATACCGGGCCAGGGCTCTTCGTTCCGTACCCCGCTTCGTTCCGGAGCAGACTCGAAGGCGCGCTCGAGACGGCGAAGGCGATCGGGAAGCGCGAGGAGCGTCCCGGAAACCTAGCCGAAATCGAAGCGGAGATCACGGAGCGGCACGCGCAGGGCGTCGAGGCCTTCCTGGCGTCCGCGCCCGATGGATGGAGCAAGCCCGGCCTCATCGGCTTCCACGGGCAGACGGTGCTGCACCGGCCGCAAATCGGGCTGACGGTCCAGCTCGGTGACGGTGCGCTTCTAGCGCGGCGGACGGGAATTCCGGTGGTCTACGACATGCGCGCCAGCGACATGCGGCTCGGCGGGCAGGGCGCGCCGTTGGTCCCGGCCTATCACGCGGCACTGGCGCGTTCGCTGCCGCCTCCATTGTCGGGCCGCTATCCGGTTGCGTTCGTCAATATCGGTGGGATATCCAACATCACCTTCGTTCCCAGCCAAGGCGACCCCGTTGCGTTCGACACCGGCCCGGGCAATACACTGATCGACCAGTGGGTCGCCCGGCACGGCGGGGTGCCATTCGACGCGGACGGAGCGATCGCCAGTGAAGGCGGGGTGATCCGGCCGGTGGTGAGCCGCTACCTCGCCAATCCGTTCTTCGACCGCCCTGGACCGAAATCGCTCGATCGCAACGACTTCACGCTCGACGCGGCGGGCGGCCTCGAGCTGGCGGACGGCGCGCGCACGCTGGCCGCGGTCACCGCCGAGGCGATCCTGAAGGCGGTCGAGCATCTTCCCGAGCGCCCGAAGCTCTGGATCCTGTGCGGCGGCGGGCGGCGGAATCCACATGTCATCGCGGACATGAAGACGGCGGCGGGCGACGCCGAAATCGTGCTGGCGGAAGAGGCCGGCCTCGCCGGCGACTTCACCGAGGCCGAGGCGTGGGCCTTCCTCGCCATCCGGTCACGGCGCGGCTTGCCGCTCACCTGGCCAACCACGACGGGATGCCGCGAACCGGCGACGGGCGGGATTTTGGCGAAGCCCGGCTAACGCCCGGCGCGATCGCCGTACTCGCGGACGATCTCGGCCATCTCGGCCGCGCCCGGCTTCCCGGACAATTCCAAAAGTCCCTCGACCACGCCCGCGCGATCGGTCGCGGGACGGTTCTGGCTGACCTTCCACTTGCCGGCGAGGGCGGCGATGTCGATCTCGATACCGACAATGCCCTTGACCTGTGCCTCGATGAAGGGCTCAGGCGCGTCCGACACGTGCCACGGCTGCTCACGGTCCGCTTCATGCGTTCCGGTCAACTCCCTGATCTGGCCGGCGAGCCAGTCGCGGTCGTCGATGATCCGCGCGTGGCCGCGCGCCTGGACGATGGCGTAGTTCCAGGTCGGCACGACCTTGCCCGTCTCGCGCTTCGTCGCGTACCAGGACGGGGTGATGTAGGTGTTCACGCCCTGGAAGACGACGAGCACCGGCTCGTCGGGGCGCTCGGCGATCTGCCGCCATTGGGGGTTCGCCTTCGACAGATGCGCGCGCAGCCGGCCGTGCGCTCCCACATCGGCGTCGAGCAGGAAGGGAAGCGCATTGGCCGTCGGTCCCTCAGGCCCGTTCGACACCAGCAGCCCCAGTGGATGCGCGCGGATTAGCGCATGCATCACCTCGGCGCGATCTTCGACGTGGTGGGGCGGCTGGTACATGGTCGAGACCCTCCGGGAGGTGGTGATCCTAGCCCGGGCCTCAGCGGATGCGCTTGGGCCTTGGATCGGCGAGTTCTCCGGCCAGGCGGCGGTCGAGATAGTCGCTGCATTCCTCGATCAAAAGTTCGGAATCGTTGCTGAAGAAATGGTTAGCGCCCGGCAGCGTTTTCTGGGTGATGGTGATGCCTTTCTGCGCGTGCAACTTATCGACGAGGCCCTGAACATCCTTCGCGGGCGCCACCTTGTCGGCATCGCCGTGGATGATGAGGCCCGAGGACGGGCAGGGCGCCAGGAAGGAGAAGTCGTAGGTGTTCGGCTGTGGCGAGATAGAGATGAAGCCTTCGATCTCGGGACGGCGCATCAGGAGCTGCATGCCGATCCAGGCGCCGAACGAGTAGCCGGCGACCCAGCAGCTCTTGGAATCGGGATGCAGCGACTGGACCCAGTCGAGGGCCGCCGCCGCGTCTGAAAGTTCGCCGGTGCCATGGTCGAACTCGCCCTGGCTGCGACCGATCGAGCGAAAGTTGAAGCGCAGCGTGGTGAAATTGCGCTTCTGGAACATGTAGAAGAGGTCATAGACGATCTTGTTGTTCATCGTCCCGCCGAATTGCGGGTGCGGATGAAGCACGATCGCGATCGGCGCGCTTTTCTCCTTCGAGGGCTGATAGCGACCTTCCAGACGGCCGGCAGGACCGGCAAAGATGACCTCGGGCATTTCTTACTCCACTTGTCGCAACCGGTTCCGCCAACCGGCCTCGGCAAACCAGCCCGGACACGACCCAAGCGCCTTGACGCCCGGCGGTCGCACTCCTAGAAGCTAGTTTAGAACCATTCAAAAGCGGGTGGTCCGACCAGACGGAACCGCCGCATCGACAGAGCGGGTAAATAGGATGCCTTGCTTTGCGATTTCAAGGAAATAACGCCATTCGCTGAACAATGGTCGAATCTTTGAACTATATTGGGC
>JBQCFA010000234.1:0-4013 GCA_051959695.1 Rhizobiaceae bacterium | reverse complement strand
CCGCCGCCGCATGGTCCGGCGGCAGCGAATACATGCCGCGCGCCACCGATTGGATCTGGCTGTAGGCGATGTCGGCTTCCGCCGAGTTCTTGCCCATCAGGAAAGCCGTTCCGACGCGATCACGATAGACAGCGAAGTTCTTCGAGCAGCTCGCTGCCACCACCATCTCCGGCACCCGCGAGGCAAGCAGCCGGACCCCATACGCGTCCTCGTCGAGCCCGTCGCCGAATCCCTGATAGGCGAGGTCAACGAAAGGAAACAGGCCGCGCGAGACGAGCAGGTCGGCTACCGCCTCCCATTGGGCGTGGTCCAGGTTTGCGCCCGTCGGATTGTGACAGCAGCCATGCAGCAGCACGATATCGCCCGGGGCGGCCTTCCCTAGCGCCTCCATCATGGCGTCGAACCGGACCGCGCCCGTGGCCGCGTCGAAATAAGGATATTGCTTCGTCGCCAGGCCGGCGGCGCCGATCAGCGGCATGTGGTTCGGCCAGGTCGGATCGGAGAGCCACACCGTGGCGCCCGGCTTTGCTCTCGCCAAGAGTTCGGCCAGGATACGGAGCGCCCCGGATCCTCCCGGCGCCTGCGCCGCGCGCAGTCGTCCCCTGTCCGCTTCGCCGCCGAAGACGAGGCCGATCATCGCCGCGTTGAACAGCGGATCGCCGGCCATGCCGATATAGGTCTTCGTGCTCTGCCGTTCGTAGAGCAGCTTCTCGGCCTCGCGCACCGCCGCCATGATCGGCGTGTGGCCTTTCGCATCCTTGTAGACGCCGACGCCGAGGTCGATCTTGCCGGGGGTCGTGTCCTCGCGGAACTGGGCCATCAGCGCGATGATCTTGTCGGGCTGGGCGGCGGTAAGCGTCTCGAACATCGGGCTGCCTGGTTATTTCTAGGGGAGTGGAACGGGATGCGGTACGCGTCCGGCATTACGCGCCTTGTCCGGCTTTTGCAACGCGACGAGCCTCGCCGCGACCTCCGCCCTGGCCTCGACTGCCGCGCTTTCCTTCACCGGGCCGTAGCCGCGGATTTCCATCGGTTGCGTGGCTATCGCCGCAAGGGTTTCGATGTCCGCCTTGCCGAGCGACGCGAGCAGCGTCTCGACCACGCCCTCATACCAGCCGATCAGTGCCCGCTCCATGCGCCGTTCCGCCGTATAGCCGAAAGGATCGAAAGCCGTGCCACGCAGGAATTTCAGTGGCGCCAGCAGCCGCAACGGCGCTTGTATCCACTGCCCGAACGCCCTCTTGTTCGGGCGCCCGCGCGCGTCGTGCCCGAGCGGCAGGACGGGTGGCGCAAGGTGGTAATGCACCCTGAAGTCGCCCTTGAATTCCTCCTTAAGCCGATCGAGGAAGCCCGTCTGCATGTGCAGCCGCGCCACCTCGTATTCGTCCTTGTAGGACATGAGCTTGAAAAGCGAGCGGGCGACCGCCCGCGCAAGCGCTTCCGAATTATATGGCTTTTCCGCTTTCCGGACGCCGTCGACGGTCGCGCGGTAGCGCGCAGCCCATGCCGCGTCCTGGTAATCCCTCAGGAAGGACTCGCGGTGTGCAACGATCTCGTCCAGTGTTTCCTCCCGCACGCCTTCTTCGACGGAATCGGATGAAAGTTTCTCGCCGGTCGCGGCCAAACGTCCGGCGGCAAAGGCGGCATGGTTCTTCTCGACTTCGACGCCGTTCAACTCGATCGCGCGGGAAAGCGCGTCGAACGATACCGGCACCAGCCCCTTCTGCCAGCCGAAGCCGAGCAGCAGCATGTTGGAGAAGACGGCATCGCCGAATAGCTCCTCGGCAAGCCGGTTGGCATCGACGGCATCGACGTTGCCGTCCCCGAGTACATCGCGGATCGCATCCAGCCGCGTCATCGCCTTAAGGTCGGCGTCGCGGAACCGCACCAGATCGCCCGTCGGCATCTCGGCGGTGTTGACGACGGCCCGGGTCCCACGCCGATAGGCCGCCGACGCTTTCGGCGAGGATGAGACGACGAGGTCGCAGCCGATCAGCGCGTCGGCGCTCGCTTCGTCGATGCGGACCTGGTTGATCGCCGCGGGCGTCGCGCCGAGCCGGATGTAACTCAGGACCGGCCCGAACTTTTGCGCGAACCCGGTGAAGTCGAGCACGGACGCGCCCTTGCCTTCCAGATGCGCCGCCATCGTGATCAGGGCGCCTATCGTCACGACGCCGGTGCCGCCCACGCCGGTGACCAGAAGATCGTAGGGTTTCTCCAGCTGTGTCGGAACAGGCAGGGGCAGCTTGGCCGCCCGCCGGGCAAAATCCTCGCCGGCGACCCCCTTCTTCCGCCGCCGCGCTCCCTCGACCGTGACGAAGCTCGGGCAGAAGCCATTCAGGCAGGAGAAATCCTTGTTGCAGGACGAAAGGTTGATCTGCCGCTTGCGCCCGAAAGGCGTCTCCTTCGGCTCGACCGAGAGGCAGTTCGATTCAACCGAGCAGTCGCCGCAGCCCTCGCAGACCAGTTCATTGATGACAGCGAAGCGCGCCGGATCCTCCATCTTGCCGCGCTTGCGGCGGCGGCGCTTTTCCGTTGCGCAGGTCTGTTCATAGATCAGCACAGACACGCCCGGCACCTTGCGCAGTTCGCGCTGGATCGGGTCGAGACTGCGGCGGTGATCGAGCGTCGTCCCGGCGGGAAGCCGCGCCACGTCGAATTTTTCCGGCTGGTCCGACACAACCGCAATGCGATCTACACCCTCCGCACGCGCCGTATGCGCGATCGCCTCGACGCTGACCGGCCCATCGACGGGCTGGCCGCCGGTCATGGCGACAGCGTCGTTATAGAGGATCTTGTAGGTGATGTTGGCCTTGGCCGCGATTGCCTGCCGGATCGCCATCGAACCGGAATGGTACCAGGTCCCCTCCCCCAAATTCTGGAATATATGGCCCTTGCCGGTGAACCGCGACGAGGCCGCCCAATTCACGCCTTCGCCGCCCATCTGGATCAGCGAACTCGTCTCGCGGTCCATCCAGCTTGCCATGAAGTGGCAGCCGATGCCGGCCAGCGCCTTCGACCCCTCCGGCACTTTTGTCGAGGTATTGTGCGGGCAGCCGGAGCAAAAATAGGGTGTGCGCGTCGCCCCCGCGACCTGGATGATGTGCGCGGCCGATTGCGCGAGCGCAGCCGCGCGCGCGGTCAGATCGAGCCCGGGAAAGATGGCGTCCAGCCGGCGCGCCACGATGGGCGCCAGCAGGCGCGGCGACAATTCGCCCGTCCACGGGATGAGCGGCCGGCCCGCCTCGTCGTTCTTGCCGATCATGCGTTCCGGCTTGTGGCCGGGATAGTCGTAGAAATATTCCTTGAACTGGCTTTCGATGATGCCGCGCTTTTCTTCGACCACCAGCACCTCGCGCTTGTCGCGGACGAAGTCGAGCGCATCGCGGCGGGCGAGCGGCCACACCATTCCGACCTTGTAGATATCGATGCCGATCCGCCGGCATTCGGCCTCACCGAGCCCGAGCAGCCTGAGCGCCTCCAACAGGTCGCCATGCGCCTTGCCGGTGGTGACGATGCCGTAGCTCGCATGCCTGCCGATCCGATAGATATGCCGATCGATAGGATTGGCCTCGGCGAAGGCATAGACGGCATCCTTCTTCGCCTCCATCCGCTCCTCGATCTGAGGGCCGGGCAGGTCGGGCCAGCGATAGTGCAGCCCTCCGGCCGGAGCCGTGAAGTCGGGCGTGTTGAACGGGCGCGGCGCGGCAAGCTCGACCGAGGCGGCGGATTCCACCGTTTCCGAGATCGCCTTGAAGCCGACCCACATGCCGGAGAAGCGCGACAGCGCGTAGCCGTATTCGCCGAAGGAGCGATATTCCGCGACCGAGGCCGGGTTCAGCGTCGGCATGAACCAGGCCATGAATGCGACATCCGACTGGTGCGGCATGGAGGACGACACGCAGCCATGATCGTCGCCGGCCACCACCAGCACGCCGCCATGCGGCGAAGAACCGTAGGCATTGCCGTGCTTCAGCGCATCGCCGGCGCGGTCCACGCCCGGCCCCTTGCCG
>JBQCFA010000233.1:0-2041 GCA_051959695.1 Rhizobiaceae bacterium | reverse complement strand
TATTCGCGCTGCGTCTTCTCCATCTGCCGCTTGACGCGCGAACGGATGCGCTTCTCCACCTGAAGCACGGAGATTTCCGACTCCATGAAGCTCATCGCCTTCTCCAACCGCTCCTTCACGGAGAGGGTGGCGAGCATTTCCTGCTTCTCGGGAATCTTGATCGCGAGATGCGAGGCGACCGTATCGGCGAGCTTGGAATAGTCGTCGATCTGGCTGGCCGCGCCGACTACCTCGGGCGAAATCTTCTTGTTGAGCTTCACGTAGTTCTCGAAGTCGGAGACGACGGAACGCGCCAGCGCCTCGACCTCGACCTCTTCCTCGGCGGGCTCATGCAAAGTATCGGCCTCGGCCTCGTGGAACTCCGCCTGCTCGGTGAAGCGCGTGATCCTGGCGCGCACGGTGCCTTCGACCAGCACCTTGACGGTGCCGTCGGGCAGCTTCAGGAGCTGAAGCACGTTGGCCAGCGTGCCGACGTCGTAGATGGCGCTTGCCTCCGGATCGTCGTCGGCAGCGTTCATCTGGGTCGCGAGCAGGATCTGCTTGTCCGCGCTCATGACCTCTTCAAGCGCCTTGATCGACTTCTCGCGGCCGACGAAGAGCGGCACGATCATATGCGGAAACACGACGATGTCGCGCAGCGGCAGCACCGCATAGCGCCCCTTCTTCGAGGCGGCGCCGGAAGCCTGGGATGACTTGCTCATTCTCTTGCCTTTCCGATCGCGGCCGCTTTTTAGCCGACCGCGAATCTCATCTTAACGGCCGCAGCGTCTTCCGCCCATAAGCCCTTCGAAGGGCCTCTCGTCAGGCGCGGAATTCCCTGGGACCTCGTTACGGCTTAGTTGGTTGCTGCAACTGCGAAGATCAAGGGCGCGCCCCCTGCCCGACTGGGCAGGGTAGATAGTGCGATCCGGCATACGGCCGGCGGCGAAGGAGGCGTCAGGCGCTGACGTTGCCTTTTTCCTTTTTGGCGTCGGAATAGATGTAGAGCGGTCTCGCATTGCCGGAAACCACCTCTTCCGAAATCACCACCTCGCGAACGCCTTCCAGCGCCGGCAGCTCGAACATCGTGTCGAGCAGGATCGCCTCCATGATGGAGCGGAGCCCGCGCGCGCCGGTCTTGCGCTCGATCGCCCGTTTGGCGATCGCCGAAAGCGCGTTCTCATGGAAGGTCAGGTCGACGTTCTCCATCTCGAACAGCCGCTGGTATTGCTTGACCAGTGCATTCTTCGGTTCGGTCAGGATCTGGATCAGTGCCGGCTCGTCGAGGTCCTCGAGCGTGGCCAGAACCGGCAGGCGGCCGACAAACTCCGGGATGAGACCGAATTTCAGAAGATCCTCAGGCTCGACCTTGCGGAATATCTCGCCGGTGCGGCGGTCGTCGGGCGAAGCGACGGTCGCGCCGAAACCGATCGAGGTCTTGCGGCCGCGGTCGGAGATGATCTTGTCCAGGCCGGCGAAAGCGCCACCGCAGATGAACAGAATGTTGGCGGTGTCGACCTGCAGGAATTCCTGCTGCGGGTGCTTGCGCCCGCCCTGCGGCGGCACCGAGGCGACCGTGCCTTCCATGATCTTGAGCAGCGCCTGCTGCACGCCTTCGCCCGAGACATCGCGGGTGATGGACGGGTTGTCCGACTTGCGGCTGATCTTGTCGATCTCGTCGATATACACGATGCCGCGCTGCGCCCGCTCGACATTGTAGTCGGCCGACTGCAAGAGCTTGAGGATGATGTTCTCGACGTCCTCGCCGACATAGCCGGCTTCCGTCAGCGTGGTGGCGTCGGCCATGGTGAAGGGCACGTCGATGATGCGCGCCAGCGTCTGTGCCAGAAGCGTCTTGCCGCAGCCGGTCGGCCCGATCAGAAGGATGTTCGACTTGGCGAGCTCGACGTCGTTGTGCTTGGTCTGGTGGTTGAGCCGCTTGTAGTGGTTGTGGACCGCAACCGACAGCACGCGCTTGGCGTAGGGCTGCCCGATCACGTAGTCGTCGAGGACGGCGAGGATCTCCTGCGGCGTCGGCACGCCCTCGCGCGACTTCACCATC
>JBQCFA010000232.1:0-11193 GCA_051959695.1 Rhizobiaceae bacterium | reverse complement strand
TCGGCCGGAACGAAACGCAATTGCGCCCCGCGCGTCGCGACATGCAGGTCGTGTTCCAGGATCCGTACGGATCCTTCGATCCGCGGCACAAGGTGGAACGCCTTGTCGGAGAACCGCTGCACCTCCTGGAGAAGCAGCCAGCACCGAGGGAACGGCGCGAACTGATCGCGGCGACGCTTCACGAAGTCGGTCTGTCGCAATCCGACATGGACAAATATCCGCACGAATTTTCCGGCGGACAGCGGCAACGCATCTCGATTGCGCGCGCCGTTATCACGCGACCGAAGCTGATCGTCGCCGACGAGCCCGTTTCGGCGCTCGACGTCTCCATCCGCGCCCAGATCCTCGATCTTTTCGCCGATCTCAACCAGAAGCTCGGCCTCGCCTACATCTTCATCACGCACGACCTGACCGTGGCGCGCGCCATCACCGACGACGTCATGGTCATGCATGAGGGCAGGATCGTCGAACGCGGTCGAACCGGCGACATTCTCGACCACCCGCAGTCGGAAGCCGCGCAGGCGCTGGTCGCCGCCGCGCCCGATCTGCACCGGGCCATCGCTCGCCGGCTGGAAATGCAGGGCTAGAGCCTCTCATGGCTGGATGGGATCGTTCTGCCGGAGGGCCCGAAGGGTTTCGCGCTGGCTCGAGCACACGTCGCTTTTGAAAGCGCGCGCGTCGTCTCGCAACTAGCGGCGTTTCGGCCGTTGCGGCAATGCTCTGCACGCGAGAACGAGGCGAGGCGCAGATGGCCGACCTTATCATAGTCTACTGGCGCGATATCCCGGCGCAGGTGATCGTCCGGAAAGGGCGGCAGAACGCCAAGCGGGAACTGTCGCTACGCTTCACCGAGGCCATCGACATGTGCGCCATGCGCACAGGCGCCTCGGATACCGACGATTATCTGGCTGAATGGCGCAAGGCTGCGCCCGTAGCGGTTGGTGACGACCTTGAAGCCGAGGCGGACAAGGCGGCCGCCAGCCTCGAAGCGAAATACGATCGCGAGCGGCTGGTCGCGCTCGTCAAGGCAGGCGGCAAGGCAAATGACTGACGGACCTGTGTCCACCACCGCCAAGGGGCCGGCCGGAAGCGCGCCCGAAGCGACACCGCCTTCGGCCGGAGCCGGCGTGACGCAAGCGACGATCGTCAAGAAGACGGCGCCGAAAAGCGACTACAAGCCAGCCGACGTTTCTCCCCAGCGGCGCGTGCAGCGGCACTATACGGTCCGGCTATGGGCGGTGCGCCATTCCCGCTTCCTCGAATGGTTCTATGCGCGCTTCGCCGATCTCTTCCTGGCGCTTCATCCACTCTGGAAAGCTGTCGGCTACGGCCGCGTCGAAGGGCCGGTCAAATTCGTCGAGAAGCGCGTCAAGGGCTTCATGTTCGACTGCCGCATGTGCGGCCAGTGCGTGCTCTCCTCGACCGGCATGTCGTGCCCGATGAACTGCCCCAAGCAGCTCAGGAACGGCCCCTGCGGCGGCGTGCGCGCCAACGGCAATTGCGAGGTCGAGCCCGACATGCCCTGCGTCTGGGTCAAGGCGTGGGAAGGCTCGCGCAACATGCGGAAGGGGGATGCGATCCTCAACGTGCAGAAGCCGGTCGACCAGTCGCTGCGTGAAACCTCCGCCTGGCTCAGGGTCACGGCGCTGGCCGCTGCGGAGCGAGAGAAGCCCGAGGCGCAGGCATGACACTCCGTCCCTCCCCACCCGATGAGAACCCTGCCGGTATCCACCTGCCGCTCGACCCCCTGCCCGGCCATTCCTCGCGCGGCCGGCTGGAACGCGTCCTGAGGCGCGGCGAGTTCGCTGTGACGGCGGAGCTGAATCCACCCGACAGCGCCAATCCGGAAGATGTCTACCAGCGCGCCGCGGTCTTCGAAGGCTGGGTCGACGGCATCAACGCCGTCGACGCCTCCGGCGCCAACTGCCATATGTCGTCGGTCGGCATCTGCGCTTTGCTGACGCGCATGGGCTATGCGCCGATCATGCAGATCGCCTGCCGCGACAAGAACCGTATCGCCATCCAGGGCGACGTGCTCGGAGCGGCCGCCATGGGCGTGGCCAACATCCTCTGTCTCACCGGCGACGGGGTGCAGGCCGGCGACCAGCCGGGCGCCAAGCCGGTTTTCGACCTCGACTCCATGTCGCTTCTCGAGACGGTGCGCATCATGCGCGACAACGGAAAATTCCTTTCCGGCCGCAAGCTGACGACGCCGCCGGCCGTCTTTCTGGGCGCCGCGATCAATCCCTTCGCCCCGCCCTATGACTTCCGTCCGATGCGGCTGGCCAAG
Organism: Rhizobiaceae bacterium; assembly: GCA_051959695.1. GTDB lineage: Bacteria > Pseudomonadota > Alphaproteobacteria > Rhizobiales > Rhizobiaceae > Mesorhizobium_L. The sequence continues at coordinate 8,903 of JBQCFA010000232.1, read as the reverse complement.
AAGATCGCCGCCGGCGCACAGTTCGTGCAGAGCCAGTACTGCTTCGATGTGCCGATGTTCCGCACCTACATGCAGCGCGTGCGCGATCTCGGCCTTGCGGAGAAGTGCTTCATCCTTGCCGGCGTCGGCCCGCTTGCTTCGGCCAAGACGGCGCGCTGGATTCGCTCCAACGTACCGGGCATCCATATTCCCGATGCCGTCATACAGCGTCTGGAGGGAGCCCAGGACCAGAAGAAGGAAGGCAAGCAGCTTTGCATCGACGTCATCAATGAGGTCAAGGAAATCCCCGGTGTGGCCGGCATCCACGTGATGGCCTATCGCCAGGAGGAGTACGTCGCCGAGATCGTCGCCGAATCGGGCGTCCTGAAAGGCCGCCAGCCATGGAAGCGCGAGGCGCGCCAGGACGACCAGATCGTCGCCGATCGCCTTGATAGGATCCTGCACGAAGATACGACCGAACAGCCTGCCGACCGTGTGGCGAGGGCAGGAAGCTGAATTGCCCGCCAGTGTCACGGCAGTTGATCAGGAACAGATAACGATATAAAGAAGTCTTTATATCTTACGGAGACAACCATGACCCGAACCATCGTCGCATCCGCGACCCGTGAAATCGTCATCGGCTTCGACCAGCCCTTTTGCGTCATCGGCGAACGCATCACCCCGACAGGCCGAAAGAAGCTTGCCGCCGAGATGGTCGCCGGCAATTTCGAGACGGTGAAGAAGGATGCGCTCGAGCAGGCTGCCGCGGGGGCCACGATGCTGGACGTCAATGCCGGCGTCACGGCGGTGGACCCGAACGCGACCGAGCCGGGGCTTCTCGTTCAGACGCTGGAGATCGTGCAGAGCCTGGTGAACCTGCCCTTGTCGATCGACAGTTCCGTCTCGGCGGCGATCGAAGCCGGCCTCAAGGTCGCCAAGGGTCGGCCTCTGGTCAATTCCGTCACCGGCGAGGAGGAGAAACTCGAGGCGATCCTGCCGCTGGTCAAGAAATACGACGTGCCGGTCGTGGCGATTTCCAACGACGAGACCGGCATCTCGATGGATCCCGATGTCCGCTTCGCCGTCGCCAAGAAGATCGTCGAGCGCGCCATGGACCATGGCATCAAGCCGCATGACGTGGTGGTCGATCCGCTCGTGATGCCGATCGGTGCCCTGGGCGACGCCGGCCGCCAGGTCTTCGCGCTTCTGCGCCGGCTGCGCGAGGAACTGAAGGTCAACACGACCTGCGGGCTTTCCAACATCTCCTTCGGCCTGCCGCACCGGCACGGCATCAACGCCGCCTTCATCCCGATGGTGATCGGCGCGGGAATGACTTCCGCGATCATGAACCCCTGCCGGCCTCAGGAGATGGAGGCCGTGCGCGGCGCCAATGTGCTCGCCGGCACCGACAAGGACTGCATGACCTGGATCAAGACCTACAAGGACTACAAGCCCGGCGAAACGGCCGCACCTGCCCCGGTCGCGGTTGCCGCGCCGGGCGATGGCGCCGCCGGCGGCGGCCGGCGTCGCGGCGGCCGCGAGGCGCGCATGGCGAGGGGATAACGCGCCACCGGGATATCGGAGAGCATTGTGCCCTATACAGCCCCAGCGGCCATATCAAACAGTGCCATGCCGGCCCAGGAGCCGGCCAGACCAGTGAACCCGCCGACGATGAAACTGTCGTCCATGACCGGCCAGAAGAGATGCAGCATCAGCGCCGCCAGCACAGACCCGCAGATGGCGGCGGCCAGGTATTGCGGATTCCTCAGCCACGGCCCCCTGAAGATGCGGACCATGAAAAATCCGGTGGTCACCGCTGAAAAGAGAATTCCGTCCATCGTTTCACTCGTTTGGAGGCGGAGTATCCACCACATGCCGCAAGGAAACATGAACGCCGAAGTTAAACTTCTCGGCGTATCGACAGCGAAATGAACAGCGAAGCGCCCAATCCCCTCGTCCTCTTCATGCCGTCGGGCAAGCGCGGCCGCTTTCCCATCGGCACGCCGATCCTCGACGCGGCGCGATCGCTCGGCGTCTACGTCGAAAGCGTCTGCGGCGGGCGCGCCACCTGCGGGCGCTGCCAGATCGAGATCCAGGAAGGCAATTTCGCCAAGCACAAGATCGTCTCATCGCTCGAACACATATCGCCGAAGGGCCCCAAGGAAGAAAGGTATGAGCGCGTGCGCGGGCTGCCGGAGCGCCGCCGCCTCTCCTGCTCGGCCACCATACAGGGCGACCTCGTCGTCGACGTGCCGCAGGATACCGTCATCAACGCCCAGGTCGTGCGCAAAGCCGCTACCGATCGGGTCATAGAGCGCAACGCCGCCATCCAGATGTGCTACGTCGAGGTGGACGAGCCGGACATGCACAAGCCGCTCGGCGACCTCGATCGCCTGAAAGCGATGCTCGCCAAGGACTGGGGCTGGAACGACCTGCGCGTCGCGCAGCACCTTATCCCGGAGGTCCAGAAGATCCTGCGCAAGGAGAACTGGACCGTCACCGCCGCAATCCACAAGGACATGGAGCTTTCCCGCGCGACCGTCGTTGCGCTCTATCCGGGTCTCAAGAACGAGGCATACGGCATCGCCTGCGACATCGGCTCGACGACTATCGCCATGCATCTGGTGTCGCTCCTGTCGGGTCGCGTGGTCGCCTCGTCCGGCGCCCCCAACCCGCAGATCCGCTTCGGCGAGGACGTGATGAGCCGCGTCTCCTACGTCATGATGAACCCGGACGGCCGCGAGGCCATGACGGATGCCGTGCACGAGGCGGTGAACGGGCTGATCGGCAAGGTCTGCGCCGAAGGCGGCGTCGACCGCAATGACATCTTCGACTGCGTCTTCGTCTGCAATCCGATCATGCACCATCTTTTCCTCGGCATCGACCCGACCGAGCTCGGACAGGCGCCGTTCGCGCTCGCCGTATCCGGGGCGGTTCAGGGCTGGGCACACGATATCGGCATCGGGGTCAACCGGGGCGCGCGTTTCTATATGCTGCCCTGCATCGCCGGCCATGTCGGGGCGGACGCCGCCGGCGTGACGCTGTCGGAGGGGCCTTACCGGCAGGACCGCATGATGCTGCTGGTCGATGTCGGCACAAATGCCGAGATCGTGCTCGGCAGGCGCGGCCATGTCGTCGCAGCCTCCTCGCCCACCGGGCCGGCTTTCGAGGGCGCTGAAATATCGTCCGGACAGCGTGCGGCGCCAGGCGCCATCGAACGCGTGCGCATCGACCCTGCCACCTACGAACCAAGATACCGCGTCATCGGCGTCGACAAATGGTCCGACGAAGAAGGTTTCGAGGAAGCTGCCAAGGCCGTCGGCGTCACCGGCATCTGCGGCTCCGCCATCATCGAGGTCGTGGCGGAAATGTATCTCTGCGGCCTGATCTCGGAGGACGGTGTCATCGACGGCGCTCTTGCCGCGGCCACGCCGCGCATAGTCCAGAACGGGCGCACCTTCTCCTACCTTTTGCGCGAGAGCCGGGGGGGCGGTCCTCGCATCACCGTCACCCAGAACGACATCCGCGCCATCCAGCTCGCCAAGGCGGCGCTCTACGCCGGCATCAGGCTCCTGATGGAAAAACAGGGCATATCGGAGGTCGACACGATCCGCTTCGCCGGCGCATTCGGTTCCTTCATCGACCCGAAATACGCCATGGTGCTTGGCCTGATCCCCGACTGCGATCTCGACGAGGTGAAAGCCGTCGGTAACGCGGCCGGCACGGGCGCGCTGATGGCGCTGCTCAACCGCGACCATCGCCGCGAGATTGAACGCGAGGTCTCAAGCATCGACAAGATCGAGACCGCGCTGGAGCCGGATTTCCAGCAGCTCTTCATCAACGCCATGGCGCTGCCCAACAAGGTCGACAGGTTCCCGAAACTGCGTGCGGTCGTGAAATTGCCGGAGCCCAAGCTCTCCGATGCCGGTCTGGCCGGCGTGGACAACGCCCCACGCCGTCGTTCGCGCGAGGAGCGCGCCGCCCGAAGAAGCCGGTAGCGGGTCTCCCCCGCCGACCTCTTCGGGATGTCAGCCCAGGAAATTGCGGCCGCGGATTGCGTTGCAGACTGCTTCCGTGACTTCCCTTGTCGTTGCCTTGCCACCTACGTCCGGCGTCATGACGCCGGCTTCGCAGACACGCTCGACGGCACGCATGAGCTGATCGCCGGCCTCCGGCTCGCCGAGATGGCCGAGCATCTGCACGGCCGACCAGAAGGTGGCGACGGGGTTGGCTATACCCTTTCCGGCGATATCGAAGGCCGAACCGTGGATCGGCTCGAACATCGACGGGTAGCGGCGCTCGGGGTCGATGTTGGCGGTGGGCGCCACGCCGATGCTGCCCGCCAGCGCCCCGGCAAGATCGGAGAGAACGTCGGCGTGCAGGTTCGTCGCCACGATGGTGTCCAGGCTGCGCGGCTTCATGACCATGCGCACCGTCATGGCGTCGACCAGCATCTTGTCCCACGAAACGTCGGGAAACTCGTGCGATACGTGGTCGGTGATCTCGTCCCAAAGCACCATGCCGTGACGCTGCGCGTTGGATTTGGTGACGACGGTCAGGAGCTTGCGTGGCCGCGACTGGGCAAGGCGGAAGGCATAACGCATGATGCGTTCGACGCCGGTGCGGGTGAACACGGATACGTCCATGCCGACTTCTTCGGGCAGGCCCTGATGCACGCGTCCGCCGGCGCCGGAATATTCTCCCTCGGAATTCTCGCGGACGATCACCCAATCCAGATCTCCGGGCGCGACGCCGGCCAGTGGCGACGCTATGCCGGGCAGGATCCGGGTCGGGCGCACGTTGGCGTATTGGTCGAAGCCCTGGCAGATCTTCAGCCTCAGGCCCCACAGGGTTATGTGGTCCGGCACATCGACGGCGCCGACGGCGCCGAAATAGATCGCGTCGAACCTTTCGAGCTGCCGCAGCCCGTCCGCCGGCATCATGACGCCGGTGCGCTTGTAGTAGTCGGAGCCCCAGTCGAAGGTTTCGAACCTCAGCCCTATGTCGCCGCGGTGCTCGGCCAGCGCCTTGAGCACGGCAATGCCGGCGTCAATGACTTCCGGCCCGATCCCGTCGGCCGGAATCGCCGCAATCGAATATTCGCGCATTTGCCTAAAACCGTCCGGTTTCCTTGAACATATCGAACGTCGCGCGGATATGGTCGGCGGCGGCTTGCACCGGCGCATCGGCGTCCGGCGCCACGATCATACCGAGGCTGTAGTCACCCATCTTGGGCAGGCCGTCCTTGGGGCCGAGTTCGACGAGATCGTCGCCGATGAAGGACTTCGGCAGCGGCGCCACCGCGAGATCGGACAGGATGGCAGCGCGCTGGCCGGCCGTATGCGCGCTCATATAGGCGACGCGGTAGCCGCGTCCTTCCCGCCCGAGTGCTTCCAGCGCGCCCGCGCGCCAGGCGCAGCCCTCTTCCCAGAGCGAAACCGGCAAGGGCTCGCGCAGGTAGGCGCAACCGCCCTTCATGCCCGCCCAGACGATCGGCTCCGTGAACAGCACCTCGCAGTCGGCGGCATAGGCGTTGGTAGAATTGGTTAGGAGCGTGATGTCCAGTGACCGCTCGCCCATCCGGCGACGCAAATTGGCGCTCTGGTCGATGGTCACGTCGACCGCGATCGCGGGATGCGTCTCCGCGAAGCGTTTCAGCACGACCGGCAGGACGCGTTCGCCGAAATCGTCGGGTGAGCCGAGCCGCACCACGCCGCTGATATCGGGCATTACGAATTTCGACACCGCCTCGCGGTTGATCGACAGGAGACGGCGCGCGAAGCCGAGCAGCATCTCGCCGTCGCTGGTCAGTGCCACCGACCGCGCGTCGCGCTTGAATACGGGCCGGCCGAGCTGTTCCTCAAGCTTCTTTATCTGCATGGACACGGCGGACGGTGTCCGGAAGACGGCGCTGGCCGCCAGCGTGAAACTTCCGGTTTCGGCGATGGCCACGAAAGTGCGCAGCACATCCAGCTCCAGCAAGGGCAGCGGATGGTTCAGTGGAGCATTCATGACCGAGTGTCCTTATTCAGTTTTGCTGAATGATGGCTTCATTTCATTTCGTTTGATTGAAGCGTGTCCGGATGCCATTTGTCAAGCACAGGGATCGAAAACGGACGAGAGGATCGCCCGCGATCGCAGCCAAAGGAGGCCGAAATGTCGATACTCAATGCATTCGATCACTATCTGGTCGGTTTCCGGGCACGCCGGGATCTGGCGCGCACCGAGCGCATGATCAACAATCTTCCGCCGGAGGTTCAAAAGGACATCGGCTGGCCGCAGGCTCTTGAAGACGCGCACCGGCGGCTGATCCGCGAACGCGGACGCAACCATTCGATATGAAGCAGCAACGGCAGCGCCGGACACTTTGGCCGGCGCTGCTTCACCGAAACCGACATGGTGCGTCGCACAATGTCATGCGAAAAGCGCATATGGCCTATGAACGGCAAGCATACCGCCCCTCGGATCTCCCATAACACTTTGTTAACGCGTGACTTTTTGTCGGAACGAGGAAGAACTCCAACGCGAATGTCGTTTTTCGTATCCTGTACTTCGCTTTTGCCGCTTATTTCGCGCCGCACAACAACTATTTACGCGTCATCAACCGAGCAGCCCGTCCAACCAACGTTGGCCGCTCCGTGTGACCCAGAGCATGGAGATGTGTCATGAAATTCTTTGCCCGCTTCCGCAAGAACCGTAGTTCCTCGAACATCGCGACGGCGCTCGAGCGCCAGCGCCTCGCCCGGACGATGCCCGGCCAGACCGGCGCGGTCGCAGGCGCTCGCCTCGGCATCCTCGTCTGAGGCAATCGGAAATAGCCACCCAAAAAGGCCTGCCTCTCCCCCGAGAGGCGGGCCTTCTTCTTGGCCGATACCGGCGGTCGGAGGCCGGGGCGTGATGCTTGCGTGTCGCGAGCGGCACCTTGGGCCAAAGCGGCATTTCCATGCCATCGGCCTGCATCGGCCCACAGCTATCCCATTTGCGCCAGGTTCAATCTATTGACAGGATAGAGTTTTCCTGTTGTCCATCTTCCCGATCGCGACATCGTGTCAGCGGGCCGATTGCCTCATGGAGGCGTGGATGACCGCGAAACCGCCGGTCAAGAGATCGCTGGTCTTCTTTCTGGTGAAAGATTTCACCATGGTGGCATTTGCCACCGCGCTCGAGCCGCTTCGGATCGCTAACCGCATGCTCGGCTACGAAGCCTACCAATGGCGGCTCGCCAGCGTGGATGGCAAGCCGGTGGCGGCTTCCAACGGGGTGCTGTGCGCGGTCAACACTTCGCTCGACGAGGAACGGCGGAAGATGTCCGGGCAGGAACGGCCGTCGATGGTGGTCGTATGCAGCGGCATCAACGTCGAGACCGCCGGCAGCAAGACCGTCTACGGATGGCTGCGCGAGGAGTACAATCGCGGTGTCGCCATAGGCGGACTGTGCACCGGCGCCTATATCCTCGCGGCCGCCGGTCTGCTTTCCAACAAGCGATGCGCCATCCATTGGGAAAATCTGCCCGGCTTCGCCGAGGCCTTCCCGAAAGCCAATGTCTTCGCCGATCTCTTCGAAGTCGACCAGAACATCTACACCTGTGCCGGGGGGACTGCCGCACTCGACCTGATGCTGAAGCTCATAGGCGACGATTTCGACGACCATCTCGTCAATCGGGTCTGCGAGCAGGTGCTGACCGACCGGGTGCGCAGCCCGACCGACCGGCAGCGCCTGCCGCTCCGTGCTCGTCTCGGGGTCCAGAACTCCAAGGTGCTGACCATCATCGAGCTGATGGAGGCGAACCTCTCCGAACCGCTGTCGCTGATCGAGATCGCCGACCATGTCGGGCTTTCGCGGCGGCAGATCGAACGCCTCTTCCGCCAGGAGATGGGCCGTTCGCCGGCGCGCTACTACCTGGAGATCCGGCTCGACCGGGCAAGGCACCTGCTCATTCAGTCCTCACTGCCGGTCGTCGAGGTGGCGGTGGCCTGCGGCTTCGTCTCCGCGTCGCACTTCTCCAAATGCTATCGTGAGCTCTACGCCCGCTCGCCGCAGCAGGAACGCGTCGACCGCAAGCAGTTGCTCGCTGCCTGATCCCTACCTCGAGGGAGGGGACGTATGACGCGCGCAAGTTCTACTCCCCTCGCGGCAGCGAACGTCAGTGCGCCTCGGCCGTGCGCATCGCCTCGACGCGTATCTCCTCCGTCAGCCGCGCCTTGAGCGCTGAGAACTCCTGGCTGGTCTTGATCGTATAGAGGCGTGGATGCGGCAGGTCGACGGCGACGTCTGACTTGATCCTGCCCGGCCTGGCCGACATGACGATGACACGCGAGGCCATGAAGATTGCCTCCTCGATGTCGTGGGTGACGAAAAGAACGGTCTTCTGGCGCTTTTCCCAGATGCCGAGGAGCAGTTCCTGCATCAGCCCGCGCGTCTGGTTGTCGAGCGCCCCGAAGGGCTCGTCGAGGAGCAGGATCTCCGGGTCATTGGCGAGCGCGCGGGCGATCGCCGTGCGCTGCTGCATGCCGCCGGAAAGCTGCTTCGGCCAGTGGTTCTCGAAACCCTTGAGGCCAACCAGATCGACATAGGAGGCAACGATGTCGTGCCGCTCCTTCTCCGCCGTCCCCTTCTCGCGCAGGCCGAAGGCGATGTTGTCGGCGACGGTCAGCCAGGGGAACAGCGTGTAGGACTGGAACACCATGCCGCGGTCGGGACCCGGTCGTCTCACCTCGCGCCCGTCGAGCAGCACGCGCCCGGTGCTCGGGCTGTCGAGCCCGGCGACGATCCTGAGCAAGGTTGATTTTCCGCACCCGGATGGACCAAGAATGGTGATGAAGTCGTTGGCGTTGACCGACAGGTCGGTCGGCTGCAGCGCCTTGACCGGCTGACCGCCATGCGTGCCGGGGAAGGTCCGGCTGACGTTTTCGATTAGAAGCTTG
>JBQCFA010000231.1:0-28728 GCA_051959695.1 Rhizobiaceae bacterium | reverse complement strand
TGATCAGCGCCTCTATCGCGCGTTCGAGTTCGACCGGGTCAACGAAGAAATTCGTGCCGAGATGTCGTGGCTCCGAGCGGCAATAGGGAACCAAGATGCCGCAATCGGGCGTGATATGCTCGTTCATCGGAGGGGCGTCCGTAGTGAGTACCACGGCACCGACGGACATGGCCTCTACGATGTAGTGCCCCCATCCCTCCGAGCGCGAGGGACAAAGATGGATGCCGCAGCGGTTCTGCAGTTCGCGCAATTTCTCCCTCGGGAGGTAATCCGGCAGCAATCTTATATTCGATGGCAGGTCGCGTGGCGCGTGCTCCCTGCTTTGCACGAGCACAAGTTCGGGCCATTGCGGATGCCTGCGCCAAAGGTCGACCAGTTCTTCCGTGCCCTTTACGGTACTGCCACCGGCCATATGGAGAAAGCCGTTCCAGTCCTTCTCCAGGCAAGGCTCCAAGCAATCCTCCGACGTGAAGCCGAGCAATACTGTTTCCGCCCCCAAGGAGGAGAATATCTGCTGGGCATGCCTGGTTTTCGCCAGTACGCAGCCGACATGGGCAAGGCGATGAATGTGCCGGTGCGGAAAGCGCTCCTGGTTGGGAACGAGCCAACGTTCCGCTGCCGCCGAGTACCAGATCGGAAACACTCGTTCGATAAAGAGGAGATGGTTGGCAATTCTCCGGCGCAGCAGCCAATCCAGAAAATTGCGCCTGCGGCTGTGGACCGTCAGGACGCGGCCGCGCGGCCAGCCGACGGCCTCGGCGAGGATCTCGCAATCATGCCTCATGCCGTAGCGGTTCGACCGCGCGACGATGAGCGCGTCGATCATGGGCTGGTCCTGTCGTTGCCGCCGGGTCGAATGGACGATAGGCGGGGGAACTTGCGCGCACGGCGCCCCTGGCGATAGCGAAGCAGGCCCCGAAGGAAGCTCTTGGGCAAATGCCGCGTCCTGGTTAGGGCCTGCGCTTCCGCAATCGCGGATCGCAGCCTGCCCCCCAGTATGGCTTTCAGGATCACCCGGCAGGCCAGATAGGACAGCACATCGTCAAAACCCTCCTGCCGGAAGCGGGGATGACGCCCGACAAGCTGGTCAAGAGCCGCGATGTAGCCCACCGGATCGCGGGATATAGAATCTTCGCTCTGGTACTTTACGACATCCGTCCCGGTGCCGAGGGCAACGGTGTGTCGCGCGCTCAGCCGAAGCAGGAGGTCGCGATCCTGATGCCTTGGCAAACTGTCGTCGAAACCGCCGATCTCCCGCAGGGCGGCGCGCCTCGCGGCAATCGACGAACAGGTGAGAGGAAGCGCGTGGCTGACGAGAAGGTCAGCGAGCGCCTCGCCATCCAAGGATAGCGAGGGAACTGCGGCAGACTCCTCCCTTGCGCCGTTGATCACGGCGAACCCGTCGAGCACGGCGTCGACGGCAGGGTGCTGCTCGAAATAGCGGACGAGGCGCTCGATCCGGCCGGGTTTGAAAACATCGTCTGAATCGAGGAAGGCGATCACCGGCGCCGTCGAAACCGCGATGCCGTGATTCCGCGCAACATTGGCATTCGCCTTTGAGGGCAGCCGCTCAAAATGCAGGCGCGGATCACGGATACCACCAATGATCGACGCGATCGAATCCGTCGATGCGTCGTCGACCACGATCACTTCCATATCGGACGCCGTGCTCGCAAGGACGCTCCCGAGCGCCCGCCCGAGCACCTGTGCCCGGTTGTGCACAGGTATGACGATCGCGATGGTAGCCAACAGCGGAAGCCCGTCCTTTGGCACGCGCCATGTCCAGAGCCGGTATTGGAATGGCGTCGGCAAAAACCACGACCTAGGTAACGCCAGCATCGGTGCGACGCAATACGGGGTACTTCCGGAACAGACGGTATGACTAGGAACGGATCGACCGGTAGGGTTCGTGGTCCGATGGCATCTGCTTTGACAGCGAGGGCGTCTTTTCCTAGACAGGATCGTCTGGTCTGGACCCGATAAGATCGTTGCCTGGTGATGACCCTGATCCCGACTGTCGGCTCGTCTCATCTTTTCGATCCGGGGTCGGCCCGGTCGACGCCGGCTCGCAACGCCATATGCCTGTGCACGGATCGGAACATGCTCATTCCGGCCTTGTTCGTGGCCGACGCGGTCCGCCGCCGGGCGGCCTCCTCCCCCAACCGCTACGATGTGATCGTGTTTTGCGAGCCCTCGGTGGCAAGCCCTGTCCATCGCGAGTGGATGGAACGGCGCGGGATAATCCTGTGCGACACGATGGACTTGTCGCACCACCGTGGAGTGGGCAGATTTTCCGGCCGGTTGACCGAGGCGGCCCTGATGAAATTGTCCATAGCCGGACACCTGGCCGGTCGGTATGAAAAGCTCCTCTATCTTGATGCAGACCTGACCATTCACGGCGATGTCGGCGCGCTCTTTTCGCTCCACATGGCCGACTTCGCGCTCTCGGCAGTTCCAGCGGGCCGGATCCTGGCGGGTTTGAGCGCCGCCAGGCAGACTGCCATGCTGGACCAGTTCCAGGCGCTCGGAATGTCCGTCCCTTATCGCTATTTCAACGCCGGCGTTATTCTCATGGACGTGGCGAAATGGAACGACGAAGATATCGGCGGGCGGGCACTTTCCTTCGTGCGCGCCAATCCTGATCTGTGCGTCCTGTTGGACGAAGACGCGCTGAACGCCATCCTGGATGGAAATTTCCTCCAGCTTTCTCCGATCTGGAACATGAGCCCGCTATCGGCTGCGGACCGGATCGTTCGCTCGTCTGCTTTGCCCGTCATCATTCATCATTCGGGAAACGACAAGCCCTGGCGCCGTTACGGCTACCAGAAACGGCTTTTTCCCGATCGCTCGGCCTATCGGCTCTATGAGGCGTTCCTCAAGGACACGCCGTGGCCGGGATGGCTGGGCGAACAGTGGACGGGCAAGGACCTCCGCGCCAATGTGGAGTGGGAAATCAGACGGATTTCCCGCAGGCTGCGCGGCAAGCTCGACGAACCCTCAGCAGCGCAACGCCGCAGCCACGCCGAGGCGTTGGCGCGCTATTGCATGGAGGAGCGTTTCGCCGATGTGGAGCAGGGACTGGTGACGCGCCGAGGCGGCAAGTTGTGCCTGGCGGGCAAGGAAGCCGTCCCCGCATGAGGCGCCTGGGGCATATTGCGATTATCGGCGCCCGTTTCGCTGCCTGGCGCTACGGGATCGCAAGCCGCGATCACTGCTTCCTTCAGGGCGCCGAGCTGGCGGGACGGCTGACCCGCTCCGAGCCAGAGCCGACCTTTTCTTCCCGAGGCTGACCATGATCGTTCTCGTCGTGACGCGCGGCAACCACTACACGCTGAAGAGCCTGGTGGAGGGAACCTATGGCGTGGCGACGCCGAAGTTCCGCATCACCCATTACGAGCGCCTGTTCGGCGCCTGGCGTGTGCCGCGCGCAACCTATATCTTCGGCGACCTGGAAAGGCTGGCGCCGTGGGAACTGCGTATCGCCGCGGATCTCTACCGCGCCATGAAGGAGGCGGGATTGCGCTGCCTCAACGATCCAGCACGGGCCATGTCGCGCGTCGAGCTTCTCATCGCCCTGGAACGTGCCGGAAGAAATCCGTTCGGCGTCATGCGGGCGGACGAAGACCCCCGGCCAAAGCGCTTTCCGGTTTTCATCCGCAGCGAGAACGACCATGCCAAACCGAGCGCCCGCCTCTACCATAATCAGCAGGAACTCGAGGCTGCGTTAAGGGAATTGCCTGGACTCAACTTTCCGCTGCGCGGGATGCTGGTCGAGGAATACGCGGCGGAGCCCTATGGCCACGAACTATGGGCGAAATGGGGGACGTGGCGGATCGGAGACGAGATCATCGTCGAGCACATCGCGGTCGACGACACCTGGATGGTCAAGATCGGCGACCATGCCAAGGTGACCGACGCGGTGGCGGAGGACGAACATGACGCAGTGGCAACCAACCGCTACGCGCCGGCTCTCCGCGAGACGTTCAAACTGGCCGCGATCGAGTTCGGCAGGGCGGACCATGCGATGGTCGGAGGCCGGACGGTGATCTACGAGATCAATACCAATCCGTATTCCGGCTTTTTCGTAGCCGACCGGCGTCCGGTCCGACACAAGACCCAACTGATCGCGCGCACCCGCATCGCCGACGCGCTCGCCACGATAGACACCGCTCAAACCGGCGCGGTATCGCTGCCGACCACGCGCTTGCGCCGGCCGATCCGGTGGTGGCGGCCGGGATTCGTTACCCCAAGGCGGCCCTGACCGCCTGGCGATCTAAACCGTCTTGAACGTGGGCTCCGGCGGAGGCGGGACAGGACCGTAAGCCCTGGAGCCGTCCATGGTCATGCCGGAAGGTGGCGGCGTTGGCCCATAGGTCGCGCGTCTCACCACCGGGCTTACAGGGGGCGGAAGAGGCCCATAGGCCGCCGCGCGCGCTACAGAGCCGGCGGGCGGCGGCGTTGGCCCATAGGCCGCGCGGGTCACACTGCCCAAGGGGGGCGGAGTTGGACCGTAAGTCGCGCGGGGCGCGTCGGCAGTCTGCCGTCGCGCTCCGTCGGAAGAAACCTGGGTTTGCATGCTGGACATCTAAACTCTCCGCACGAGTCTGACTCTTGCAATCTTCTCATCGCCATTGAACATAGTCAATCCGAACGGGGACGGATGCTTTTCCCGGCAGGCGCAACCGCATCGGCCTCGGTTGGAGAACCCTCCGCCGGACCGGGTGCACCGACTGCCGCGGCTGCTTTCGGGGCGGCGACGCGCAATTTCGAGAGATGGGCCGAATTCCCTACCTCGCCGGAAGGCTGGACCCCGCGCATGTACCATTTCTGCCATCCCGTGCGCAGTGTCTCGGGATCGCCCGCCTCGAGCTTTTCGATGAATTCCTGCCGCTTATCTTCATAGTCGTGGAATGCGGTCGCCAGTTCCGCATTGGCGTCCATCGGGACGATCTCCGGTTCGACCTCGTCGAGCCCGTGATAGTCCAGCGGCGTCAGAAAGCAGAACGGCTCGTCCTTGTCGAAGGATATCCTCCCCGGCCGCGTGAACTTCCAGTTCATGGTGAATGTGAAATTCAGCCAGTCGGTTTCGACGATCCCTTCCAATGGGCAAATACCGTCCTTCGGCAGGTTGGGCGAGCCCCTGACCCATAGACCGATACCGGGCTCCGTGCGAAACAAGTAGTGAAGCTGAAACGTCAGCACGCCATGACCGAAATGCGACTGGGCGATCCAGTTGCTCTCCCGCCCGCCCGCCGTCTCTATCTCGATGTCGCTGGTCTCCACGCCGCCATTCCACTCCGCGACGATGGGCACGGGGCAGAGCATCTCCCACCCCATGCTGTTGGCGATGGTCAAGGGTAGGCAGCGATAGGCAAAGCGGAACTGGGTCGCCGACATCCATGCGCGCTCCGCCGCGGCCGGCACCATCCTGGGTGCGTGCTCGGTAAGGCGGTATGCGATCAGCTTCTTCATGCCGGCACTGGCTCCCTCAGGAATATCTCGTAGGATGGCTCGCCGCTCTTTTTCCTGCGCCACGGCCTGAGGATGTCCTTTAGCCGCTTCCGGTCCACCGGCCTTTCGTAATCTGGAGCCGGTAAGCCGGCCAGGGCATAGTAGCGATCCAGGATATCCGTCTGCAGGAGGTGGCGCTCCTGCGTATAGAAGCTGAAATGCGAGACGAGAAGATCGCCGAATATCCTTGCCGGCCGATTGAGCTTGGCGGGCAGGATCGCCGAAAACCACTCCTCCTCGTTGCCTGCGGGCGGAAAGAATGATTCGCCGAGGGCAGCGATCTCATCGCCGAAAAAGGCGATGGCGTTGATCGAGAAACGCCCGGTTCTCAGGTCGCGGTCCGGAACCTTGAACTGGTCCAGCCTGTCGGTATTCGCGGCCTCTATGAAGACCGGGTGAAGCGCCTTGGGGAAGCTCGCATACGCCCAGGCAAACGGACACATGGCCTGGCAGGTGACCGGTCCCTCGATCACGACGCCGGATAGGTGCTTGATCAGGGAACCGCAGACGGCATTGTTGATGATCAGGGGGGCGTACCAGAGCGCCGCGCCGCGTTCGGCCATGGCCCGTTTCGTGAATTTCTCGAAGAAGCCGGGCTCGACGAACACGATGTCGTCGTCGAGGCGAAGATATAACGCGTCGCGATCGTCGCAGAACCGGAAGAAATCGCCGATGATAGCAAAGCCGCCATTGGCGCCGGCGAGCCGCTTGATCCTGCAGCGCGGATCGCTCGCCGCCAGCCGCTCCAGATAGGCGCGATCGGCCTCGGTCCGGCAATTGTCCCACAGATGCCACTCGACGACCTCGGAACTGCCGAGGACGTAATGGCTGAGGAGGCGCAGATATTTTTCGCGTCCCGCCGGCGTCACGACAATCAGTTTCATTCAGGGACCCTGGCTGCAGGATTCATCAGATCGCGATGTCCTTCGGAAAGGTCGGGCCACCGTCGAGTTTCGCCCTGAACCAGGCCAGCGTGCGGATGATGCCTTCTTCGTAGGGAATGTCCGCCTTCCACCCCCGAAGGATGTGCCTCGCCAAGGTGAGATCGGGGCATCGATTGGTGGGATCCTGCGGCATGGCGGGATGATGCTCGATGCAACTGCCGGGAACGAGACCGGCGATATATCGGGCCACCTGCAGGACCGAGATCTCCCGGTCGTTGCCTATGTTGAGAGGACCGCGATGTGAAATGACGTCTCGCCAGAAAAACCGCTCCAGCCCATCCACTATGTCGTCGACATAGCCCCAGCTTCGCGATTGCGCTCCGTCGCCATAGACGGTGAGAACGCCTGTCGTAAGGGCCTGGCTGATAAAGTTCGATACCGCGCGCCCGTCGTCGGCGCGGGTGCGCGGGCCGTAGACGTTGAAGAGCCGGGCGACGCGCACGTCGATGCCGTCCGTCCGTTGCGCCTCGAACAGCAACGACTCCGTGCAACGCTTGCTTTCGTCATAAGACGATCTCGGGCCGGTGCAGTCGACGGAGCCCCTGTAGCTTTCCGGCTGGGGACTGACCAGTGGATCCCCGTAGACCTCTGATGTGGACGTGAAACACAGGCGGCCGCCGGGTTTCAGCAGTGTCAGGAGATTGAGGGCGCCCGCGACATTGGCTTTGACCACGCGGATGGGCTCGCGCATGTACCAGGCCGGCGAGGCTGGCGAGGCAAGGTGCAGGATCTCGTCGAATTGTACCGGTGAGCGAAACGCCTCCACATCCCCGGCTTCAAAAACGAAACGGGGGTCTGCGATGTGGGAAATATTCTCCCGCGACCCGGTCCAGAGATTGTCGACCACGACAAGCCGGTCGACATCGGTGCGCCTGAGCAGGCGATCGACCAGATGAGATCCTATGAAACCGCAACCGCCGCTGACCAGTATGTTGCGCATGGATGCTCCACCCGTCGTTCAATTGCTATCAGCAGGAGGAAGCGATGTCATCTTCGAAGCAATAGCTCCGTCAATGCAAGCGATCACACGCCGGCCCGAAGGCGGATTGTCATGCCAGTCGCTTAGGTAAACATGGACTTCAGCAAGACGGGGGAGAGGGGGGCCGTCCGAGTATCAGCCTTTTGCCGGCTTTGGTTCTAGTTGGTCAGGAAACAGACGGCGGACGATGTGGCTTGCAACAGGATGTTGCTGGCGCTGTCATTCGATTCAACCGCGTTGGTTCGATATCGAGATGATGCGTCGAGCCAGTGCGTTGCAGGCCTCATCGGCCAACATCGCTTTTAGTAGACAAAAACGGAGTTCATAAACTCCAACATCAAGTTCCATTGGCGATGAGCGTGGAAGCTCCAGGCAATCGAGGAAACGGGATAATCCGTCCACGCGACGATCATCGATGAATGCTTACTGCATCCTCATTCCGCCATTGACGTCGAGACAAGCGCCTGTGACATAGCTGGCTTCGACGGACACCAGATAGGCGAATGCCGCGACGACATCGTCAGGCCTGCCGATGCGCGCCATCGGGATTTTCTCCACATAGGCGGCATCTTTCTCGGTTGGCATGATCGTTCGCAGCAGAGGGGTATCGATGGTCCCGGGCGCGATCGCGTTGACGGTGATGCCGAGGGGTGCGGCTTCGCGCGCCGCGAGCTTCGTCAGGCTGAGGATTGCGCCTTTGGAGGAGACATAGGCCGCACTTCCGTTATAGCCGCCGATCTGCGCGGCAGACGACGATATGTTCACGATGCGCCCATGCTCGACCGGCGTTTTGACGCGCCACCGCAACATTTCACGGATCGTCAGAAATGTGCCCAGCGCATTGACCGAGAATGTTCTTTCCCACACCTCAACGGAGGTTTCCACGATCTGCGGACGAACGCCGCTCTTCGGCCATGGGAAAATCCCGGCAAAATTGGCCAGGATCGACACCGGCCCGACCTCCGTCTCGATCTTTTCGAAGGCCGCGGCCACGTCGCCCTCGCGTGACACATCCAACTTGATGCCACGATGACCGGAGCCGGTCAGGGAGGCGGCGGCCTGTTCGCTTTCATCGGCATTCAGGTCGAGGATGACGACAATGGTGCCGTCGGACGCCAGCCGCCGCGCGGCTGCAAGCCCCATCCCGCCGGCGCCGCCAGTGATGGCGGGGACGTTCATTCGTTCACTCCGAAGATGGCCTTCATGCCCGCGGCGGACGGCCTCGGATAGGCGATGCGGCTTTGTTGGACGCCGGTTGTCCTGCCCATGCGCACGGCGAGTTCGGCGAACAGGATTGGCGCGGCTATGGGATCCACGATCGGCGCGCCGTCGACTTCCGTCACCCCGTTGCCGACGATCAGCGAGGCCATCATCCCCTCGGCCGGGATAATGGCCTGTGCGCCATTGCGGATAGCCTGGCGGCATGCCTGCCGAAACCGCTCGAGATAGGGGCCGGGCTCGCCGAAATGCTTGTCGAGCACTTCCTCGTCCATCATCTCGTCCACAACATAGACGCCACTCACCCGCGGCTCCAGCTTATGGGCGGCGATGGTCTTGTACATATAGGACACCGCAACGCGGCTCAGCGTCACCAGGGCGAATTTGGGTGCGACCGAGCATGCCAGCAGCATTGAAGCCTCCGGCATGGTGATCACCGGGATCTTCGACAACGAACGCAGTTCGGTCACGATCGGCTCGCTGTACGTGCCGATCACGAATGCGTCGTATCCGCTGCCCTGTGCCTCCAGGACGGCATCGACGAACACGGGCGTGATCGCCTTGAAGTAAAGCGCCGGCGCGCCGATGATTTCGGACATCACCAGACCCTTGCCAGCTTCGCCGCGGCCGTGCAGCGACACTTCGGTGCCCGGCGATTTCACTTTTTCGAAATGGCGCTCGAGCGCCATCCGGTAGTTGGATGCGCTCGCATGAAGGTCGAGTGCGGACTGGTACCAGATTTTCATACGGAACCTCTGCGGATCAACGATTTGGCTTGGCGCTGGCGTTCGAGCCAAGGAATGCTTGTATTGCCGCCGCGACAGCCTTGGCTCGGTTCTCGAGCGTGAGGCCCAAGCCGTCCGGCTCTTCGAAAGTCACCAGTTCGGCATTGTCCAGGATCCGCACGAGCGCCTCCCCCTGCCGGCCGATGGTTCGATCCTCAAGTGGTGTGGCGATCTCGATGACCAGCGTCGGCAGCGTGATCCGCCGCAGGTCCGCTTCCAGGTCGTAGGCGAAATTCGCGATATAGAGCCTGGGCAGCGAGTCGACCGAGAGCAAGAGGTCGGCAATGGCAAGCTTGGTATCGTCGATCTGCCGCGATGACGGCGCGGCCGCCGCAAGATCGTCGCGCCACCATATGGTTTCGAGCTCGCGCCAGAAGGCCAGCCGGCCGCGCAAGGTCGACGTGGGCGTTTCCGTCGATGGCTGGAAGCGATTGGCCGAGACCTGCCGCATGCGGTCGGTGCGTTTCGACTTGTCCGCGATCAGGCTATGCGTCTGGCCACAGAATACCAGCGCGGACATATCGTCGGGATAGCGTGCGGCCGCGCTGGCGGCGATCTTGTTGCCGGTATGGATGCCATAGAGGCACGGTCTATCCAGCGACAAGGCACGTATGGCGTCGACGACGGCGTCGGCGAGCAATGCGAAAGTAACGTCGGCCGGCAAGGGATCGGAATAGCCGCTCCCCGCTGTGTCCAGCGCGATCACTTCGAAGGACGCGCCAAGACAGGTCATCAGCTGTCGCATGGCGTTGTGCGACTGGCTGGCCGCCGGCAACAATACGATCTGCGGACCGCTTCCGGCCCGCGTCACGTGCAGTTGGCCGACGCGCGTGTCGACATAGGATCGGCACATGCTGATGTTCATCGTCCGGCCCAATCCTTCAACCAACTTCCAGCCAGTCGTGGCGGATGTCGTCGCGCTCCATGAGTTCTTGAGGCGAACCTTCGTAGACGATCTTGCCGTGCCCCATCACCAGGACACGGCGCGACACCCTGAGCGCGATGGTCAGCTTCTGCTCCACCAGCAACACGGACACGCCCGCCTTGTGGATGGCGAGGATCGCCTCCATCACGGTCTCCACGACACGAGGGGCAAGCCCCTCGGTCGGCTCGTCGATCAGAATGGCCCGGGGATTGCCGAGCAGGGACCGACAGATCGTCAGCATCTGCTGTTCGCCACCGGACAGGCTGCCGGCATTGATGCGCCGCCGCTCCGCCAGGGGCGGAAACCACGCGTACATTTCCTCGATCGACCAGCGCTTGACCCCGCCGAGGGCCTTCTGCTCACCCATCCGCAGGTTCTCCTCCACGGTGAGGTTGGCAAACACCAGGCGTTCCTCGGGCACATAGGCAAGTCCGTTGCGCACGATCTCGAACAAGCGCAGCCCGACAAGCTGGCAGTCGTTGAGCATAACGCTGCCGCTTGTCGGCGTGAGCAGCCCGATCATCGCCTTTAGCGTGGTGGACCGGCCGGAGCCGTTGCGCCCGATCAGGCTTACGATTTCGCCCTCGCCCATCGAGAAGGTGACACCCTGAAGGATATGGCTCTTGCCGTAATGGGCATGAACATTGTCGACGCACAGCAGCATCAGTGCGTCTCCTGGACTACGGCATCGCCAAGATAGGCGGCCTGTACCTTGGCGTTGGAACGAATCTCATCGGGCGCTCCGGTGGCCAATATCTGGCCATAGACCAGGACCGAGATCCGATCGCACAATGAGAAGACCACGCTCATGTCGTGCTCGACCACCAGAAGCGTCTTGTCCGCGGTCACGCTCCGGATGAGTTCGATGATGTAGGCTGTCTCCTCGGTGGACATTCCGGCGGTCGGCTCGTCCAGCATCACGACACTGGCGCCGGTCGACAGCGCCATGGCTATTTCGAGCGCGCGCTGGTCGGAATAGGCGAGATCGCCCGCCAGCCTGTCGCGCACGGGCGAAAGCCGGACCAGTTCGAGGAGTTCATCGGTCTCTTCGTTGACCGCTCGGAGCGAGGAAGCGCGCCGGAACAGGCTGAACCTGTACCCGTGGCGCGCCATGACCCCCATTCGCGCATTCTCGAAGATCGAGAGCTTTGGAAAGATGTTGGTGATCTGGAACGATCGCGCCAAGCCGAGCCTGCTCAACTCGTGCGGTTTGCGCCCGGCAATCGATCGGCCGTTCAGGCGAATGTCTCCGCTGCTCGGTGCAAACAGGCCAGAAACGAGATTGAAAAGCGTTGATTTGCCAGCGCCGTTCGGACCGATGATCGCATGGCGCTCTCCCTTTGCGATCGTCAGGCTGAGGTCGCGGATGATGTGCAACGGCCCGAAACTCTTGTTGAGCTTTTGGATTTCGACGACGCCGGTCATCGGGTCACCTCGCTCCAGGTCGACTTCGACCGTCGGATGCCGATCCTGAACAGGCCCACCGAGGCGATGGCGAGTAGGAGTGGGATGCCCCATGTCACTGGCGAGAGGACATGCCACTGATGGTTTGCAAATTCGACCGGAAGCAGCATCTGCCGGTCGTGCATACGGCCGAAATGTTCGGTGGAGAAGAATCGATCGAGCAGTTCGACCGTGAAAACGAACGCCACTGTCGCCCCCGCCGCCGCCGTAAGCACCACGGCGAAGGGCGCAACGAGCTTCGGCCAACGGCCTGACAGAATAGGGCCCTTGAGCGCCACGAGCGCGCCACCAAGGCCTTGAGGCGCGTAAATCATGACGAGGATGAAGAGGACGCCCTCATACAGCAGGACCAGGGAAGTTGCATCCGAAACGGTATAGGAGAAGCCGGTGAGCAGGACCGCGCCAAGCGCCGGTCCAAGGAATACGCCCGACCCGCCGATGAAGGTGTCCAGCACGACGTTTGCCGAGGACCCTATCTCGAACAGCACATAGTTGGCGCTTTCATTGGTGACGGCCAGCAAGCCGCCGGCAAGCCCCGACAGCATGGCCGAAACTGAGAATACGAGGATGCGCGATTGATAGGCGTTGAAACCGAGAAAGCGCACGCGCTGCTCGTTTTCCCGCAGGGCAAGCGTCAGCCGGCCAAACGGCGTGGTCGTATAATAGTAAAGCAGCGCGGTCGCGAGCGCCGTCCACCCGGCGACGAGGTAGTAGACTTGCATGTCGGTGCCGAAGGTGATGCCCGCCCAAGGCAAGCGGAATGACGAGATGCCCCCCTCGCCACCGAACAAATCATGCATGTTGGGCGCCAAATTGTAGAAAAGTTCCGCAATGGCCAGCGTGATCATCGAGAAATAGACGCCGCTGCGCATGGTAGCGAAGACGCCGCAGACCAGGCCGCAGATGAGGCCGGCGATCATGCCTGCAATCGGCAGGAGCGGCGTGGGGACGGAAAGCCCGGCCTCGGCCGCCTGCATGAGATGCAGCGTCGCGAACGTGCCCGTCGCGAAATAGGCAGCGTGTCCGAAGGACAGCATCCCGGCTTGGCCCGACAGCAGATTGAACGCCAGCGCGAACAGGGCCGCGATCAGCATCTTCGACAGGACCACGACCCAAGAGGCAGGGACCAGCCATGGCATGATCGCGAGACCGATCAAGGCCGCCGCCCAATAGATCAGGTTCCTCACTGCCGCTCTCCCATCAGACCCGCGGGCCGCAGAAGCAGCACGATCAGCATGATGATGATCGGAATGGAGGCGGCGATGGAGGAAAGCTTGAGAACCATCAAGCCGCCGATTGCCTCGGCCTGGGCGCGCAGTCCGAACAGTCCGGCCAAATCGGCCAGCGAGGTGTCGAACCCCACGGAGAACGAGCTGATAAGACCGATCAGCATCGAAGCGACGAATGCTCCCTTGATCGATCCCAGTCCACCGACCACCACGACCACGAAGACGATGACGGCGAGATCCAGACCAAGATTGGGGTTTGTCGTGAAGAACGCGCCTCCGAGAGCCCCGGCGACGCCCGCCAGCCATGCGCCGACAGCAAAGACGAACGTGAAAACCATCGGCACGTTGTGGCCAAGCGCCTCCGCCATTGCAGGTTGACGCACCGCCGCACGAACGATGATGCCGATGCGTGTCCATTGCAGCAAACCGTAGAGCATGGCGAACATCGCGAGCGACACCGCGCCCATCAGAACCCGATAGAATGGATACTGGGTTCCGAAGACGGTGAACGCCGCGAAATGCAGTTCTTGGGGAATTTGGTAGGGCACGCTGAAGGCCCCGAAGAAGACCTTGACCAGTTCGCCGATGATAAGCGCCGCGCCAAAAGTGATGAGAATTTGGTGGGAATGGCCATGGGCGGCGACCGGGCGCAACAACAAGCGTTCCATCGCCACGCCTATGGCAGCGACAATCAATGGACTGATCACCAATCCGACCCAGAACCCGAGGATGAGCGTTATCGCATAGCCGAAATACGCGCCCAACATATAGAACGCCGCATGGGCGAAATTGATGACGCCCATCATGCCGAAGATCAGCGTAAGGCCTGCCGAGACCATGAACAGCAACATCCCGTAACTGATGCCGTTCAGGGCGGATATAACCACGAATTCCATCAGCAGGCCTCACAGGATGCCGGGGCAAGACACGGAAAGGCCGGCCGCGGCATCGATGTCATCGCCGCGACACCGGCATGAGACATTTTAGCTGGGACGTTGCATCTTGCAGCTGCCGTCGGCGGGCACCTCCGCTTCCGGACCCGGCACGACGCGGATGAGATGAAGCCCCATATCCGTGCCGTCGGCCTTGTACTTGGCATCCTTCGTCACCTTGGCGACGGCAATGGGGATGATACCCTGGTGGTCTTCCTTGCGCATGGTCATCTCGCCGACGGGAGTGGTGACCTTTGCATTTTCCAGGGCCAGCGCGATCGCCTTAGCATCGATTGACTTGTCCGGCGTCTGCACGGTCTTCAGCGCATTGCCGAGGAACATCATCGCAAACGTCGCCTCCGCGCCGAATACCGGGTAGTGGCCGAACCTCGCCTTGTAGCCCTCGGCGAATTTCGCGCCCGCTTCGCCACCCGCCTCTGGATTGTAGGGTGAGGCATGGTAATTGCCGAGCGCCGCCGCGCCCGCGCTGCCGATGACGCCGGGATTGTCGAGGTTGACCGTGCCAAAGGTGACCTTCAGTGCCGCATTGGAGGCCGCTTTCATAAGCAGCACCATGTCTCCGCCCCAATTTCCCGTGAGCACGGTCTGGGCGCCGGATGCCCTGATCTTGGCTATATAGGGTGAGAAATCCTGAATCTTGGCGACGTCATGCAGCGTTGCCCCGACAATCTCTCCTCCATTTTCCTTCACATATTCTGCCTGGGCCTTCTCCATCTCCTGGCCGTACGAATAGTTCTGGTTGATGGAATAGACCTTCGGTCCGAGCACGCCATCCTGCTTCATGACCGCCGTCAGTGCCTTCATGCGGATGAACGCGGTGCTGGTCGTCCGGAACGTCCAGAACTGGCACTTTTCGCCGGTGACCTCCAGCGCCTGGGAGCCAGGCATGAGGAACACAACTTCCTTGCCCGGATTGCGCAAATTGTACTTGCGAACGTCGTCGGCAATCTGGGCGATGATCGAGGAGGGGCTGCCTGATACGATCACGCGGGCGCCATCCGCTATCGCCGCGCGAAGCTTGTCGGAAGCCCCGCCCGGCGTGCTCTGGTTGTCGTATGCGGTGAATTTGATTGGCTCGCCGTTGTAGCCGCCCTGTTGGTTGAGCACTTCCACGCCATAGCGTGCTCCCTCGGTCCAGAGAGCACCGTTCTCGGCTGCCGGACCCGACGACGCCTCGATCATCGCGACGCTGAGAGGCTCGGCGGTCGCCGCCGATGCGAGCACGCAGAATGCCGTCGTCGCAAACAAGGATATTGCTTTTGTCATGTCTTCCTCCCTTTGCCCGAAGTGCGCACGAAGATGCGCCCCTCCGATATTCCACTGCTAAGTCGTCGTACTCCGTCCTTATGCCCTCCCCAAGTATGACATCTCATCCCGGGCCGGGCCGCGCATAGACGCCGCGGGCCACCAGGGCGTTGGATGCGTAGTCGCTGCCCTTCCACCGCGTCAGGTACCCAGCCGTGGCGCCGCCGTCGACAGGCAGAACCACGCCGTTGACAAAGCCTGCCGCCTCCGACAGCAGGAAAAGGCAGCCTCTCGCCTGATCCTGGGCCGATGCCAGCCTACCCATCGGCGTGCGGTCGACCATCACGTCTTCTATGAAATCGGTCGGAACGCCGCCGCGCAGCAGGGGCGTGTCGACCGCGCCAGGCGCGGTCGCGTTGACCCGGACGCCATGTCTTCCCCATTCGATAGCCAACGTCTGCACGAGGCCGACGACGCCATATTTCGAGGCGCAGTAGTGCGCTCTGCCTGGATGGCCTCCAAGCGCATCCCCGGAAGCGATCGCCACTATCGCCCCCCTGCCCCGGTCGATCATCCGGCGCCCGACCGCCTGGCAGGACAGGAAGACGCCCGTAAGATTGACCGCGATCACGGTGTTCCACAGGTCCAGGGACAGGTCCTCGGCCCTGTCGGGTCTCGAAATGCCGGCTGCCGCGACCAGACCCTCGATCGGCCCAAAGCCGCTTTCCACATCCTCGACGCTGGCTTCGGTGAGATCGCGATCCGTGACGTCGAATACCGCCGCCATCGCGTCGCCCCCCGCGGATCGGATTTCACCGCAGACCGTTTGCGCGCCGTCGCCATTGGCGTCGCAGACCACCACGCGGGCCTTGCCCTCGGCGGCGAGCAATGCCGTCTGCCGACCGATGCCCGAACCGGCGCCGGTGATCATGACCACCTTGCCCGCAAGGCCAAAATCAAACATCTGCTTCCCTTTGCGAACCCATACCCGCCGCAGCTCGATCTACGGCATCCACGTCAAACCGGCTTGGACAAAGCCTCCTTCTTGTGCCTGTTCCACTTCGCCAAGGCCTCGTGGGCGTCGCTGGCGGCTTTCTCGAACTCCGCGTCTTCCGCGGTCTTCGTCGTGATCTCCAGACGCAGCCCGTTTGGATCGAAGAAATAGATCGACTGGATGATGTGATGGTCGGTGACACCGACCACCTGTACACCGGCCTTCTCGATCCTGCTGCGTGCGGCGAGCAGTTCGTCCATGGAGGCCACCTGGATTGCAATGTGGTTCACCCAGGCGGGCGTGTTGGGCGACGGCAGCGGCTTGATGTCGTCGCCGAGGTCGAAGAAGGCAAGATAGGATCCGTCGCCCATCTGAAAGAAGATATGTACATGGGGGTTGTTCTCGCCTGTCGAAGGCACACGCTCGTTGCGGATCACATGCACCAGCGGCAGACCGAGAAGTCCTTCGTAAAAAGCCCGGGTCTCTTCCGCATCACGGCAACGCCAGGCGAAATGATGCAGGCCGGTGATGGCGAATGGGTGGTCTTTCGGGGCCAGCGCTGAACCGGTCATGGGAATCTCCTTCTCGCTGAGCGGCGCCTCGGTCTCCAGCAAGCATAGAAATCGGGGGCACCGATGCAGTCCTTCGAAAGAAGGACAGCATGAGGAGCCAGGCCATGGCACAAGGTTGCCCTGGCCTTGACAAGGCAGAGACGGCGTTCAGAATCACCGGCCTTGCTCGGATGGGGAACGCACGACAGCGGGGGATCGGGAGAAGGCCGTGAAGAAAGTGATGCCGCGATCGGCTCGTTTGCCGGGCGTCGCCACAACAGGCGTGGCTCGCCAATGAGCAACGCCACACTGACGTTCGATTCGGCGGCCAACCTTATCGCCTCCGTCGGATGTCCTTCTTTCAGCCACTCGCTGATGCGCACGAGCAAAGAGGTCATCGAGGCCGATTATTGCACGTTGTTTGCGTTCCAGGATGGCCATAGGCCTGCTTGCCTCGTCGCGACCGGCGTTCAGTCGCCAAGCGCGGCTATGCAGGCATCGCAGCGCTATTTGCACGATCACTGGCGCACCGACCCGACGTTGAAGCACCGCCCCATGGGCGAGGACCGCACGGTCCATCACGTCTTCTCCAGCGAGTTCTCCAACGAACGGTACCGGCGCGACTGCTTCGATATCCCGCAGATCAGCGACCGGCTGACGCTGATTTTCAAAGAGAACCAGGTTTTGCTGCGGATGAGCTTCTACAGATACCGTCGCCGCTACGTCTTCGGCCTGACGGAAACGGATCGGCTGCGCAATGCCTGGAAGCTCTTCCAGGAAGCGGCCAGGCGTCATTTCCTGCTGAGCCGTGAATTGGGCGTCGACCCGGCAACGGGCCGACCCTCGATCGAAGTCATGTCGGAGCGCTTGCTCAACACCAAGAAAGGTTTGAGCGAGCGGGAGATCGAAGTGTGCAGCCGGATCCTGCTCGGTCTGACGGCAGAAGGGATATCGCATGACCTCGGCATCGGCTTGACGAGCGTCGTGACTTATCGCAAACGCGCCTACGCCAAGCTCGGCATATCGAGCCAGAACGAATTGTTCTCCCGCTGCCTCGTGTCCTGATGGCTAGACGGCTCCCGTCGGGCGAGAGACGTGCTCGACCAGCGCCCAGTCCCGGCGGCTGATCATTTCCACCAATTCCTTTCTGGCCGAAAGATAGTCGCGGAATACCGGGCCGTCGCGAAGGCGCTCATACTCTGCGCGGCTGGTCCATATCTCATGAAGCAGAAACATCCTGGGATCGCCGACCGAACGGCTGATGCTGAAATGCACGAAGCACGGCTCCAAGGCCAGTGCGTGCACCACTTCGCGCAGGATTGCCTCGTATCGGGCTTCCGCCCCCGGCTTTGTGAGTATTTCCGCAACGAAAAGATACATCGTTGTCCTCAATCCGCCGGAAGACGCGCCAAGGTGACGTCCTTGAAGCGCCACCCTTGCGGGGTCCGCACGATGCTCATCCGATAGGTGCCGTGCATTGAAAGCTTGCCCGAGCCGTCCCGCCAGTCGGTGATCAGACCATAGCAGACGCCCCGTGCCTCATGATCATGATCACCCGCTTCGATGAACACATCGGTGAGTTGATGGCGCATCTTGCCCTTGAACTGCGCGGCGAGGTCCTTCACCAGCTTGTGGAGCGCGTCGTGGCCCTCGAAGCGTGCCGGCGGGAGGCCGGATCCCGTACCGTCCACGATCGAGTTGGTCCGGGCGAACGAGCCGTCGGGCGTGAAGAGGCCGATATATCCATCCGCATCTCCGCTATCCACAAAGCGTCCGTATCGTGCGTAAAGCTGCGTGATCTCGTGATGGTCTTCGAGACTGAGCTCCCCTGTCATGCTTTCATCCCCCGGCGTGATTTGGTGATGGCGCCGACGGCGTGAGCGGGCGAAGCAGATAACCGTCGCTTCGTCCCAGCAGCCCGCCGGTGCCCAATTCTTCCATCCTCATCTGACCTTCGCTCCTCGATCGGAAGTCGGTCCAGGCCATGAAGATCGCGACAGCCGGCACACGCGGGCCGGCGACCATGTCCAATACGGCCAGCGTCGTGCCTCCGGCTTTCTCCAGCGCCGGCAGCACCGCTTGGCTGAGATGGGATGCCACCGCGTCGCCCTGCCCGATCGCGACGAACTGCAGCAGCATCTCGTGGATCTCGCCTTGCGCGCGCGCCGTGACCGGCGGGAAAGGCCGTTTCAAAGCCGCATTCGGCTTCATCAGCCATAGGCCGTAATCCTCAACAAGCTCCGATCCCGCATTTGTGCGGGCGCGAATGTCCCACCATCGTTGATCCGCATAGAAGTTCCGCCAGCAGGCATCCCGCTCAGCCGCGCCCTTCCATTCCAGGATATAGAGGAAGGCTGGCATGTCTGGCCCCGCGACCACGGTCCAGTATCCGGCCACGCGCATGCCATGCTCGGCGAAAAGCTGCTGGACGTCGTGGAGCATTCGCTGCTCGATATCCGCGGTCCGGCCAGGTGGGATGGCGTAGAGTCTGAGCTCGTAGAGCATGCCGGTCAAAGCACTTCATGCACGTCATAGATAATGCCGCCCTGCTTCGGCAGCCCTACTCCGATCGCCAGCAGCCGGTTCATCCACAAATACTGCTCAGCGCCGGTTTCAAAAAAGACGGCGGTACGGAAATAATATTCCGAGGGATCGACCGGGCCCTCGCGGCTCATCAGACGGGCGAGGACGGGCGCCGCGGCGTGCCAGATGCCGCGGTAGCGCAGATGGATCAGTGCACCGTCGTCGGTGGACAGCAGAAACTGTGCATTCGGTTCGAAAACGCCATCCGGCCGCACCAGCGCCAGATCGCCCCCGCCCGGCAAGATTGCGCCCTTCAGCCTGTCGCCCTCGAAGCGGCCGCCGGAGACGGTCACGATCCGCCTCCGGCCATGTGATGTCTGCCCAAGCTCATGCGGCTTGTGACAGTCGATGTCCATCCGAAGAAGCGGACGGCTGGTCAAGGGAAGCATGTGTCCTCCGGATTGCTAGAGCAGCTCGGTGAAGGCCGATATCCGGTCAGCCGCCTCGGCCACGAGACGTGGCTGACCCGCGAGATAGTGATTGCCGCCGACCAGCCGGTGCCGTTCCACACGGCCCTTTGCGGCGGCGGCCCAGCGGTCGTTGTCCGACGGGAAGACGGACGCATCGGCGGTATGTTCCAGCAGCAGCACAGGCACGCTCGTGTTTGCGAGATTGGCGGGTCCATCGCCCCTGCTCGATTGCGACCACTGGCTGAGATAGGCTGTCAGCGTGGTAAAGCGCCCCATGCTGTTGGCGGCCATGTTCTGGATCCTTGGCGGCCCCCACACGGTGGTTGCGGGCGCCCGGTCGTTGGGATCGATCGCCGGGTCCAGGCAGCGTGGATCGGCCAACGTGCGGTGGATGACGAAAGCCATGTCCGATGCGCCGTCGCCCATGGCCCGCACCTGCCGCAATTTCGCCCGGGCCCAGACCTCGATACGCGCGTTACGGGCACGTTGCGCCGCGCGATAGGTGGCAAGGAATTCGACCGAATAGGGCGGGCCGTTGTCGGGGTTGAACATATCAAGTTCAGGATCGCTGCCAAGCGCATCGGTCTCGTCGATGACCGCTGGATCAAGCCAGACATTCATCAGATGCATGCGACCGAGATGAGCCGCGTTAAGCGTAATCGCATCCGCGGGGGGCAGGTCGTCGGGGTCGAGCCTGATCGGATCACCTGCCGGCGTATCCGAGATCGTGAGCCTTTCCGCCTGCGCCTGATAGAGGCTGACGAGCCCCCCACCGCCGGAATTCCCGATGAGCAGGATCCTCTCGAAACCCCTGCCCCTTAGCCACTTCACGCCGGCACCCAAATCTTGAATGGCGCGCTCCAGGAGCAAGGCCACGTCGCTGCCCAGATAGCGCGTATTCAGCCCCAGAGCCGCAATCCCGCGCTCGGCCAAGGGCGCCAAAAGGTAGTGCCCCATGAAATTGCTGGTTGGATGGATGACTATCGCCGCGGTTCGCGCTTTGGGCGGGCTAGTGAACGAACCCCAGATGCGTGGTCGGAGTATCGCGAGGCCGGACTGCGATTCCGTCTGCGACCCGGTGCTTACATCGATGGAAATCAATTCAGGAGTCATTTGCGCGATTTTGCAGCGGCCCTTGGCACCGGGAAATCCTCTACAAAGAGGACAGCGGCCTTCCCATGCTGATTTTGGCGCGCCTATTCGCTGTGACCCATCGCGGACGACGAAGACGAGATAGCCAACCGAGACTTCGCGAGCATGGCTCAACCACGTAGATTGCGTTGCTGGAAGATCTCGGTGCGAGGGAAAGGGGAGCGGCAAAGCGGCCGGCCCGTGCCCGAACAAGAGCGCCAGTCTTTGCGAATCCATCGCGTCGCGGGCTTTCTGGATGGGACAGACACTTTACGACAAGATCTGGAATGCGCATGTCGTCAAGGAACTGAGCGACGATCGCGCAATTCTCTTCGTCGATCGTCACATGGTCCACGAAGGCGTCGCCACCTATGCCTTTTCCGGCCTCCAGGCCGAAGGGCGCAGCGTGCGGCGACCGGACCTGACGATCGGTGTCGCCGATCATGTGGTGCCGACTTCCCCTCGTACCGGCGATATCCGCTACGAGGACGACGATGCCAGGCAGATGGTCGAGGATATAGAGTCCTATTGCGACCAATGGGGTATCGACGTCTATTCCGTCCGCAACAGGCGGCAGGGAATCGTCCACGTCATCGCCCCGGAACTGGGCTTCATCCTCCCGGGCGCCCTTGTCGTCTGCGGAGATAGCCATACGTCCACGCACGGCGCCTTTGGAGCGCTCGCATTCGGCATCGGCATTTCGGAAGTCGAACACGTCCTGGCAACTCAGACGATCGTGCAACGGCACTCCCGGTCGATGCGCATCGCCGTGACGGGCGAGCTCCCGTTCGGCGCGACGGCAAAGGACCTGATCCTGTTCATCCTGCACACGATTGGCGTGGCCGGCGGAACGGGTCATGTCATCGAGTATCAGGGCGATGTGCTCAAGCGTTTCAGCATGGAACAGCGCATGACGCTCTGCAACATGTCGATAGAGGGCGGAGCTCGGGCCGGATTGATTGCGCCGGACGACGTCACGATCGAATATGTTCGAAATCGCCGGTACACGCCGCGCGGCGAGCAGTGGCATGCGGCGAGCGAGAGCTGGAAGGCACTGCGGTCCGACCCCGACGCCGCTTTCGATAAGAATGTCGAGATTGAGGCGGCAACGGTGGAGCCCTTCGTCACCTGGGGCACCAACCCCGCGCAATCCCTGCCGATATGGGGCCACGTTCCCGATCCCGCGGAATGCCGCGACGAGCAAGAGCGAACCGGCCTTGAGAACGCGATCGACTATATGGGGCTGCGGCCGGGCCAGGCGCTTCGCGACATCGGCATCGACCATGTCTTCATCGGATCATGCACGAACGGCAGGATCGAAGATCTTCGCGCGGCCGCGGAAGTGGCGCGAGGCCGGCATGTCGCTCCGGGAACAACGGCCTGGGTCGTTCCCGGATCAGGACTGGTCAAGGAACAGGCCGTTCGCGAAGGGCTGGACAGGATTTTCATCGAGGCCGGTTTCGAGTGGAGGGAGGCCGGCTGTTCGATGTGCCTGGCGATGAACGGCGAAAAGCTGAAGCCCGGCCAGCGTTGCGCATCCACGTCCAACCGGAATTTCCAAGGTCGGCAGGGCAGAGGAGCGCGGACCCATCTGATGAGCCCGGCCATGGCGGCTGCGGCTGCGGTCAGCGGACGCCTGACCGACGTTCGGCAGTTGGGCTAGATGGAGCCGATCTCAACGCATAGCGGCATCGCTGCCTCTCTCGAAATGTCCGATATCAACACGGACCTGATTTATCCGCAGCAGTTTCTGCGCAAGCCCGACCGCCGTACGATGGGACAGTATCTGTTCCACAGCCTGCGCTATCGGCCGGATGGAAGCCCGAACCCGGATTTCGTTCTCAACCGCGAGCCCTACGACGGCGCAACGATCCTGATAGCAGGGAGGAACTTCGGTTCCGGCTCGTCGCGCGAGCACGCGCCTTGGGCACTCAGATCCTTCGGCTTCCGTTGCCTAATCTCGTCGATGTTCGCGGACATATTCAAAGCCAATTGCATCAACAATGGCATCATCCCGGCGACGGTTGAGCAGGCGGATTTGTCGGAATGCCTCCGCGCCGCCGAAAATCCGCAAGAGGCAAATTTTACGGTGGATCTTGGCACGCGCGAGATCCGCCATCGTCGGCTCGGCACGATCTCCTTCGCGATCAGCGATTCGGACCGAGACCGGTTGATTCTGGGAAAGGACCTGATTTCCGAAGCACTGGCGGAGCGCCATGCGATCGAGGAGTACGAAGCCCGATCGGCCGCCGGCACACCCTGGCTCGCCGGAATTCCGCAAAAAGGCGAATGAGGCAGCGGGGACGGTTTTGACGGGCCTGAAGGCGCCTTGTCACGAGAGACGTCGCTCGTCCCGACAGATGATTACGAAGGGGCGGAATGGCCCAGGGCCGCGACGACGGCATCGCCCATCTCGCGGGTCCCCACCTGCCGGCATCCTGGCTGGCGGATGTCCGCGGTACGATATCCTGCCGCAAGTACGGAGCGGACGGCTGCCTCAATCCTCGACGCATGACCTTCGAGATCGAATGTCAAACGGAGCATCATGGCCACCGACAAGATCGCGGCAAGCGGATTGGCAAGGTTCCTTCCGGCTATGTCCGGCGCTGTGCCGTGCACCGGCTCATAGAGACCCTTGTTGTTCTCTCCGAGCGATGCCGAGGGCAGCATTCCGATCGAGCCGGCTAGCATGGCGGCGGCATCCGAAAGAATGTCCCCGAACACATTGCCGGTCACGATGACGTCGAACTGGCGCGGATTGCGGATCAGGGCCATCGAAGCCGCGTCCACGTAAAGGTGCGACAGTTCGACGTCTGGATATTCCTTGCCGACGCGGATGACGACCTCGCGCCACAGCATCATGGTCTCCAGCACGTTCGACTTGTCGACGGAACAGAGCTTGCTGCGGCGTGCGCGCGCGGCCTTGAAGCCGGCATGCGCTATGCGTTCGATCTCGGCTTCGCTGTAACGCATCGTGTTTATGCCGTGACGCATGCCGGTCGCATCCTTCTCGATGCCGCGCGGCTCGCCGAAATAAAGGTCGCCGTTCAACTCCCGCAGAATAAGCAGGTCGACGCCTTCGACGATCTCCGCTTTCAGCGTCGAGGCGTCGAGAAGCTCGGGGTAAAGGACCACGGGGCGGAAATTGGCGTATAGAGACAGGGCCTTGCGCAGGCGCAGCAGCCCATTGCCGGCGCCTTCGCGCGGGGGGCGATGTTCGTCTTCGGGAACCCCCGTGCCGCCGAGCAATATGGCATCGGCCCCTCGCGCTACTTCCAGGGTTTCCGCCGGCAGCGCGTCTCCCACGGAGTCGAGTCCCGCGCCGCCGATGGCAGCTTCCTGAAGCTCCAATTTCAATTCGTTGCCGGCGACAGCCCGCAGCACCTTGACGGCCTCGCTCGTGACTTCCTTGCCGATACCGTCTCCGGGCATGACCGCGATCTTCAAGATGGACCTCCTTGCCAAACGGACATTAACTCTGCCCGCCTGCCAGGGAGGGCGCCTGCTTTATAGGTGTGCGGCGAACCACGGCAGAAGTCGTTGTTCGGAACGGTCACATCGCTAAACGCGAGGGCGTGGCAGGACGGATGCCGGACACCCACCCCGAGCCGCAACATCGCAAACCGCGACGACGCCATGCCAAATCGCGTCTTCAAGCGCGAACGGGATATCCATAATCTCCAATTGGATGCCTCCCGCGCGGCAAGCTTCCATCGGGGGAGACGTCCATGGGCGATGCCGCTTCGACGCACGCATGGCAGGAGATCGTGTCGTCAGGCGTTCAGATGGGCGCAGTCGGTGCCTTTCGGGTTGGCCATTGCGTCAGTGGCCTCTTCGGCTATGAGCGTTCGCAAGGGCGCATGGGAGGAAAACAAGCGCGATGGCGACGCTGAGAATCAAGTTTCTCGCGACATCGATCAAGATGCAGATGCATCTGCAGGTTTTCCTGCCCGAGACGTTCGTCCTCACACTGGGCGCTTCCGCGGGGCAGGGGCCGAAGGTCCTTTGGCTGCTTCATGGCGAGGGGGGCGATTGTTCCGATTGGATCCGCCTGACGAATGTCGAGCGCTATGCCGAGGAAGCGAATGTAGCGCTGGTAATGCCCAACATGGACAACTCGATGTACATGGATATGGCGCATGGCGGGTATCCCTATTTCACCTATCTGACCGAAGAACTTCCGGCCTATACGCACAACCTCGTTCGCGGGCTTTCGAACCGGAAACGGGATAACTTCGTCGCGGGCTTTGGCGTCGGCGGCTACGGAGCCGTGAAGTGGCTCTTGAACTCCCCTGACAGGTTTTCGGCCGCGGCGTGCCTGTGTGGCGAACCGGACATGGTGTCGGCGCTCGCCCGTATCGAAAGAGATAGTGGGCTCCCCGACGATTTCGCGGCCGCCTTCGGGAGCTCGGCCGCTCTCGCCGGCACCCGGGGCGACAATCTGCACATGCTTCGTCTCCGGGCTGAGGCCGGTTTGCCGCTTGCGCCGATCTATTTCGCGCCAGGCACCGGGGACGAGCGTGCAGGAGCCGCTTCCGACACCGTCGAGGCCCTTCGTGGATCGGGCGTGGACCTTATCCTTCACGATGCAGCGACCCGTGGCGATGCCCCGACTGCGGATTCCGCCATCGGCGATTTCATTCGCCGCGTCGTCGCGCCGCGAAAAGAGGCGCGATAATGTCCCTCCTGGAATTCAGCTACCGGTCCGAGGCCCTCGGCTATCGAACCACGGTCACCGCCATCATTCCCTCGATCGACTGGATCGAAATGATGAGAGGAGCCGACGGCGCCGAGTTCTACGGCCAGCGCTATCCCGTGCTTTGGCTTCTTCACGGCACTTCTGGCGACAATGATTGCTGGACCAGGTTCACGCGGCTGGAAAGCTGGGCGGAGCAACACCGGATCGCCGTCGTCATGCCCGATTGCCGGCTTTCCGCCTTTACCGACATGAACAAGGGGCCGGCTTACTATACTTTCCTGGTGGAAGAGCTTCCCCGTGTCTGCCGCGGCATGTTTCCCCTGCTCGAGGGACGCGAGGACAATTTCATTGGCGGTCTCTCCATGGGGGGCTACGGAGCCCTGAAGGTCGGACTGCGCAATCCCGAACGATACTCCCTCATCGTCAATCTGTCGGGCGGCGTCGACAGGGTCGCGCATGTGAAGCGGGCCATCGCGGAGAACCGGCAGACCGGCCTTCACAATCTGAACGCCATGCAAACCACATTCGGCGACCTCTCCGGGATAGAGGGAAGCGACAACGATGTTTTCGCGCTGGCGGAAAAGCTCGCCGCGAGTGGGCAGCACAAGCCGCGGATCTTTGCATCGGTCGGGACGAATGACCCGCATTGGGACGAAAATATCCGGCTTCGCACAGTCCTGATAAAGAACGAGTACGATCTTCACTGGGAACAGGGTCCGTATATCCACGACTGGACGAACTGGAATCATTACATTGAAATAGCGCTTCAGTGGATAAGCGACGTACGAACAGGAAAACGTTCAAATATTACCTGGTGACTTTTCTTAAGGTGCCGGTTTTATCAGAAAACATGAAACCGGTAACAACGCAAAAGGGAGGATTACAAATGATAAATCTGATTTCTAAGCAACTTGGCGGCCTGCTGGTGGCATGTGGGCTGGTCGCCGGGGCGGTCCTGGCTGATTCCGCTCACTCGACCGCGCGTGCCGCATCCGACAACGACTACCCGTCGATGACCATTCGCGCCGCGGACGATATCGCCGACAGCCATCCGACCACCAAGGCGCTGCTGCGGTGGAAGGAGCTTCTCGACAAGGCGACCGGTGGCAAAATCAAGATGCAGGTCTTTCCGAATGCCGTGCTCGGATCTACCGACAGCCAGATGACGCAGCTACAGGAAGGTTCCCTCGACGTCGTCGTTCTGGGCGGCGTCAGCCTTTTGGGCAAGTACAATCCGGAAGCGAACATCGAACTCCTTCCATTCATGTTCCAGAGCAATCAGGCTGCCATGAAGGCGCTGGACGGTCCGTACGGGAAATGGCTTGCGGAGAAGATCGTGGAGCCGGCGGGCTTCAAGGTCATGTCCTACATGGTCAACGGCCTGCGGCATCTGGGCAATACCAAGCGCCCGATCACCAGGCCGGAGGACATGAGCGGTCTCAAGTTCCGGGTCGCCAATGTCGAGCTCCTGCTCGAATTCTTCAAGCAGGTTGGCGCGACGGCCGTGCCGATGCCATTCACCGAAGTTTTCACCGCCCTCCAGCAGGGCACGGTCGACGGCTTCGAGAATCCGGCGGCGGTGTTCAATTCCAACCACTTCGACGAGGTGACCAAGTACCTGTCGCTGACCGGTCACGCCTTCACGGCTTATGTGCCGGTCATGGACCTGAAGAAGTTCAATTCCTATCCGGCCAACGTGCAGAAGGTTCTGCTCGACACCGCCCAGGAGGCGTCGCTCTATCAGCGCAACCTCATGTACAAGTACGAGGATGACTCGGTCGCGAAGCTCAAGGCGGCGGGGATGAAGGTGAACGAGGTCGACAAGGACGCCTTCGTCAAGGCCGTCAAACCGATCTGGGATCGGTTCACCGCCAAATACGGCGACGAGGGCATCAAGCTCGCAATCGGCTCACAGAAATAGACGCCCGCGGGTGTAGCGAGGTCATGGCCCCGGCCGGTACGAAAATCCCGTGCCGGCCGGGAGTCTAAATGCAGCGGAGGCGCCTAATGAAACTCGAAAAGGTCTTCACTCGTTTCGTCGACGCGTTGGGCGCTGTCATATTTTCCATCATCACCATCGTGTCCTTCGGGCAGATCGTAGCGCGATATTGTTTTGGCGTCTCATTCGCCTTCGCCAGTGAGTTGGCGGTGGAATTGATGATCTGGATCGCGTTTCTGGGCGCCGCGAAATGCGTCGCCGAAAACGCGCACACGCGCCTGACGGTCGCGGTGGATTTCCTTCCGCCGAAAGCTCGAAGCGGCATGATGCTGCTGTCGAACTTGTTGTGCATGGGTTTTCTGACGGTAGCGGCCTGGTATGGCTTTCGCCTGGTGCACACGACCTGGCGCGGCACGACGATCGGCACGCACGTTCCCGAAGGACTGATCTATTTGGCGATGCCTCTAAGCAGCGTCCTCATGATCGTCTTCTTCATCAGCAAGACCGTGAATGAAATTCGTAGGATTTCGGAGCCGGCGGGAGACAGGGAATGATCGTATTCGGGGTTCTCATCCTCCTGCTGGTCATCGGCCTGCCGGTCGCGTTCGCCCTGGCCCTAAGCGCCATGGTTCCGATGATGATGGATGGCTTTCCGCTGGGCACGATCGCCCTGCGGATGACCGACGGTCTGAACTCGTTCGCGCTTTTGGCGCTGCCGCTTTTCATGCTTTCGGGCGCGTTGATGAACTATGGCTGCACGCCCCGGATCATCCGTTTCGTGAACATGATCTTCGGCCGCATCCCCGGCGGCCTAGGCTCCGTGACGATCGCCAGCTGTATATTCTTCTCCTCGATCTCCGGGTCCGGTTCGGCGACGGTCGCCGCCATCGGCGGCGTGACGGCAAAGGACCTCATCGAACAGAAATATGCCAAGAGCTACGTGGCTTCGATGTTGGCTGCGGCGGGGGGGCTGGGCATCCTGATCCCGCCCAGTATTCCGCTCGTCGTCTATGGGATCAGCGCCCAGGTCTCGATCTCACGCCTGTTCGTCGCAGGCGTCGTTCCCGGCATCCTCATCGGGCTCGTCCTGCTGATCTACAACACCGTTGTGGCGCAGCGCCGGGGCTTCGGTGTGGTCAGGACCACGCGATACAGCTGGAAGGAAGCC
>JBQCFA010000230.1:0-2766 GCA_051959695.1 Rhizobiaceae bacterium | reverse complement strand
CTGTCGGCGAGCGCCTTGGCCGCGCCGGGATTCTTCTCCAGGAAGTCCGGCGTGCAGCCGACCGTGTCCAGGATCATCGGATAGTCGAGCGTGGTCGCAAGGATGTGCCCGACATCGGGCTTGTCGCGCACCGAGGAAATGAAGGGCTCATAAGTGGAGGCTGCATCGTTCTGGCCGGCCAGGAACGCCTGCGCCGCTGCGTCCGGCTCCATGTTGACGACCTTCACGTCCTTGGTGGAAAGGCCGTTCTTGTTCAATATCCAGGCAAGAAGGAAGTAGGGTGAAGTGCCCGGCGCCGAGGCCGCGACGCTCTTTCCCTTCAGGTCGGCGACGGTCTTGATGTCGTTGCGCGCAACCAGGCCGTCGGCGCCGTACGACTTGTCGAGCTGGAAAATCTGCTTGGTGGTGACGCCGCTCGCATTCCAGACGATCCAGGTCTCCACAGTCGTCGCGGCGCATTGCAGCGAGCCGCTTGCAATCGCCAGCGGGCGGCTCGCCTGCGGAACTTTCTCGAGCGTCACGTCGAGGCCGTTCTTCTTGAAGATGCCGGCCTCCTTGGCCAGCGTCAGCGGGCCGAAGCCGGTCCAGCCGCTCATGCCCAGCGCGAGCTTGGTATCGGCCGATGCCGGCGCGGAAAGCGCCGCTGACGCCAGCAGCGCCGCAGCGAACATTATTGTCTTTTTCACGGAGGTTCCCCTTTACTCAAAACGGTGAGAACCTAGTCGTACAACCGCCGCAAGCCTTGTCAACTGGCTGCTATTGGCAGCAGGACCGACCATGACTTCGCCAGTGGCCTAGGGGGAACTGCGGTTCCACGAGCGGTTGTTCCAGACCTTTTCGCCGATGAGGCAGTCGTAGTCCGGTTCCGCCGCGACCTTGACCACGGGCGGCCGTGTCGACAGTCCGGCTAGTTCCATCACGAGCTTGCGGCGAACGGCCTCGGGAAACTGCTCCCAGCTCGTGACCGGAAACATGAAGGCGCCTTGGCCACCGATCACGCAGTTCTGGTAGTATTTGTCCAGATCGGGCACGTCGAAAACGCTCGTCCATCCACCACTGGTCATCAATGGCAGGCCATTGACCACGATACCCTGCGCAACGATCCGGTCGCGCACCTCCCGGACGGGAGGGCCGTCATTGTTAGGTCCGTCGCCCGACACGTCGATGACGCGCTTCATCGCCCGGATCCCGCTTTCGGCGATAAGGTCGGCCGAGAAGCCCAGGCCTCCGGATATCGAGGTGCGCCGGGCCGATTGGGGAATCTCCTCCGTCAACCTGGCGGCGAAGGCCTCGGCGTCGGGACGGCCCGCGATGTAGGTCCACGGGACGATGACGCGCTGGGTGTCCTTTCCCGCCCACTCGACATAGGTGACGGCGATGCGTCCATGGACGCCATCGGTGATGGCGTCGATCACCTGCTGGTCCGCCATTGCCGTGGCATAGCCCCGCCGCTGTATCTCCAGTTCGTCCGGCGACATGGAAAGGGAGACATCGACGGCAAGCACGAGCTGGACGTCGACCGAGTTGCCACCCGATGGATTCGTGGCGGGCGGAGCGGCATCGGCTGAACAACAAAAGCCGGCCAGGCCGATCACCAGCCCGGCCGCGCATGCCCCCCATACCGCCAGATGTGAAGACATGCAGGCGAGGATAAGGGAAAATCCTCAGGCGTGAACAAAAAAAGCGCCCGCGATTCCGATAGCGCTTGTCACATTTTCGCGACGACCGGCCTCAAAATGGATGTGTCAGCTTCTCGGCTTCAGGTTCTCCGGATCGTAGAGCGGCTTGTAGCCGACCGCCGCCACCTCGACCGGATAGGTCTCGCCGAAATATTCGACCTGAAGCTTGCGGCCTTCCTGGCAATAGGCCCAGGGCAGGTAGGCGAGCGCAATGTTCCTGCCGAGCGTCGGTCCGTAGGCGACGGAGGTCGTGTAGGAACGGCGGCCGAGTTCGTCGACGAGGACCTCGCCCGTCTCGGGGTCCATCACCGGCATGATGCCGACCGGATAGCGCGCCACGCCTTGTGCGTCCGTGTTCTCCGTCATCACTAGCGTGCACAGCATCGCCGGCTGGTGCTCGCGCGCCCGATACTCCAGATGCT
Organism: Rhizobiaceae bacterium; assembly: GCA_051959695.1. GTDB lineage: Bacteria > Pseudomonadota > Alphaproteobacteria > Rhizobiales > Rhizobiaceae > Mesorhizobium_L. The sequence goes on along the minus strand of JBQCFA010000230.1, from coordinate 665 downwards.
TCGCCTTGCCGCGGAAATCCGCTTCCTTGACCTTCGGACGGGCGAGGTCGGCTTCAAGCAAATTGTAGTCGGTCAGGAGGTCGGCGTTCTGCAGACGCAGGCTCTTTTCCATGCGGCGCGTATTGGCATAGGTCTCGACACCGAACGGCATGACACCCGTCGCACGCAATGCGTCCCAGACGGCGAGCCCGTCCTCGTAGCGCATGTGCAGTTCCCAGCCCTGCTCGCCGACATAGGAGATGCGGAAGGCCATCACTTCCATGCCGACGATGCGGATCGTCCGGATGGCGGCGAACGGAAAATTCTCCGGCGAAAGCCCGTCCGGATCCTCGACCGCCTTCTGCAAGGTGGCGCGGGCATTCGGTCCCCATATGCCGATGGTGACGTACTTGTCCGTCACGTCGGTGACGGTGACGTCGAAGCCCATGTCCTGCGCCACGCGCCTGACATAGTTGAAATCGCGCGGACCGGCATCGGCGCCGTCGACGACGCGGCATCGGTCTTCCAGACGAATGACCGTCAGATCGGCGCGCACCATGCCCTCGTCGTCGAGGAAGTGGGTGTAGATGCCCTTGCCGATATTGGCGTCGCCGCCGATTCGTGCGGCGCACAGCCATTCCATCAGCGCGACATGGTCGGGGCCGGAGACCTCGAACATGTAGAAA
>JBQCFA010000229.1:0-5686 GCA_051959695.1 Rhizobiaceae bacterium | reverse complement strand
CAAGCGCCTGCCCTTCGCCGATGCGGAAGCCGGCGCCATCGGCCTGGAGACGCTGTTTGCCGTGGCGCTCAGGCTGCATCACAACGACGAACTGCCGCTTGTCCGCCTTGTCGACGCCGTGTCGACCGGCCCGGCGCGGCTGTTCGGGCTGGCGGGCGGCACGTTGAAGCCGGGCGCGCCGGCCGATCTCGTGCTTGCCGATCTCGACGAACCCTGGGTCGTGCGCGAGGCGGACATCAGGTCGCGCTCAAAGAACACCTGCTTCGAGGGCGCGAGGCTGCAGGGCAAGGTCTTGCAAACCCTGGTTGCGGGACGCACAGTATACACCGCCTAGGCCGTGTGTCGGCCGCAGGTCCTGGAGGGGACAAGAAATGATTAACGTGCTCGGCGCGCTGGTCGTCGGCTATCTCTTCGGTTCGATTCCGTCCGGATATCTGCTGGCGCGCGCGGCCGGCCTTGGCGACGTGCGCAAGATCGGCTCTGGAAACATCGGCGCCACCAACGTGCTGCGGACCGGCAACAAGGGACTGGCGGCGCTGACGCTGATCCTGGACGCTCTGAAAGGAACGCTCCCGGTCCTGCTCGCCTCGCACTATCTCGGCCTCTACCCGGCGCTGCTCGCCGGCCTCGGCGCCTTCCTCGGCCATCTCTTCCCGGTCTGGCTGGGTTTCAAGGGCGGCAAGGGCGTGGCGACCTACCTCGGCGTGCTGATCGGGCTCGCCTGGGAAGGCGCGATAGTCTTCGCCGTCGCCTGGCTGCTCGTCGCCTTCGTCACACGTTTTTCCTCGCTCGCCGCGCTCGTAGCGGCCGTCGCGGTGCCTGTCGTCCTCTTCTGGCTGGGGCGCGAGGAGATCGCCGAGCTGTTCGCGGTGATGAGCGCCATCATCTTCATTAAGCATCGCGCCAACATCTCGCGGCTCATGTCCGGCACCGAATTGAAAATCGGGGCCAAGGGATGAACAGCCGGCCGGCACCGGCGCTGAGCGACCGGCAGCGGCTTTCCTGGCTCCGCCTGATCCGCACGGAGAATGTCGGCCCTGCCACCTTTCGCGACCTGATCAATCGCTTCGGCTCTGCCGACAACGCCATCGCCATGCTGCCGGAGCTTACCTTGAGCGGCGGCGGCATGCGGCCGGTCCGGATACCTTCGACCGCCGAGGCGGAAGCCGAAATGGAGCTCGCCGTCCGCGCCGGCGCGCGGCTAGTCGCCATAGGCGAGGCCGACTACCCGCCGATGCTGCGCCGCATGGACCTGCCGCCGCCGCTGGTCGCGATAAAGGGCGAGGCGTCGGTCTTCGCGCTGCCGCCCGTGGCGATCGTCGGCGCGCGCAACGCCTCGCTTGCCGGCATCCGCATGGCGCAGTCGCTCGCCGCCGAACTAGGCCGCGAAGGCTACGCCGTCGTCTCGGGGCTGGCGCGCGGCATCGACACGGCGGCGCATCGCGGCAGTCTCGGAACCGGTACGATCGCGGTACTGGCGGGCGGACTCGACCTCCCCTATCCGCCCGAAAACGTCGAACTCTACCATGAGATCGCCGCCAAGGGCGGCGCGGTGATCTCGGAGATGCCTTTCGGCTGGGAGCCCAGGTCGCGCGATTTCCCACGCCGCAACCGGATTATCGCCGGTCTCGCCTATGGACTTGTCGTGGTCGAGGCGGCCAAGCGCTCCGGCTCGTTGATCAGCGCCCGGCTGGCGGGCGAGATGGGGCGGCTTGTCTTCGCCGTGCCCGGTTCGCCGCTCGATCCGCGCGCCGCCGGCACGAACGGGCTCCTGAAGGACGGGGCGATCCTGGTGACCGATGCAAGGGACGTCCTCGATCAGCTTGCGCCGCTGGTCGGGGCACCGCCATCGCCCTCCGATTTCGACGAACCGCCGGACTTTTCGTCCGCGGCGCCGCCCGGGGACGAGGATCGTGACAAGGTCCTCGAGGCGCTGAGCCCCGTACCGGCGGCGATCGACGAGATCATCCGGCACACGGGTCTTCATCCGGCGCAAGTGTTCATGGTCCTGCTGGAACTCGACCTCGCCGGCCGACTCGAGCGGCATCCGGGTGGCTATGTCTCGCTGCTGGCGGCAGGCGGATGATGACGGGTCGCCTAGTGGAGCGAATTTGACATTTGAGTCCGGATTGCGTCCTGCGCCGCTCTCAAATGTCAAATTCGAAGCTCCACCAGAATCATTGACTTGCCAGTGGTCCTTTGATCCCGGCATTTGCCCGAGAGCGCTGCACGAAGGGGACGCAAATGTCGGAATCGGACCACTAGGCGACCCGGCCCGATCCATGGTTGCCGCGATAGAATGGGTCGCGCACCCGCGCCGGACGCTCGCCCCGGATGATGTCGCTGACTTCCACATAGGCCATCTCGACCAGATAGGCGAGCATGTCGCAGCGCTCCGCCTCGGCCATGGTGCGCATCTGTCCGAGCATGCTCTGCATATAATCGAGTGTTTCGGTCCGCCGGTTGTTATAGGCCATGCTGACATCCCGGTCCGTCTATGACGGGCGCAAAAGAGCCTTCCGCTCCTCGCGAAGCGATTGCCGCCAGCACGCCGCCGCCATGCTCAATCTACTTTTAGTTGTATTTTATCTATCGACTCAACCTAACATGAAGCTCCAAAATTGCAATCCCAATATTTGCAACCTTAGATAGGTAGCACCGCGGTTCCGACGTCCGAATTGACTCTCGCCTCTTGACCAACCGGCAAAGCGCGGCCATGTGCAGGGCGGATTTTCAACCACTTGCGCCGCTGATTTCGTTCCATCCGCGGCAGGAAACCTGATCCTTCATGGACGTCGTCGTCGTCGAATCGCCCGCAAAGGCGAAAACGATCAACAAGTATCTTGGTCGGGGCTACAAGGTCCTGGCATCCTTCGGCCATGTGCGCGACCTGCCGGCCAAGGACGGCTCCGTGCGCCCCGACGAGGACTTCGCCATGTCCTGGAGCGTCGACACGAAAGCGTCGAAGCGGCTCTCGGATATCGTCAAGGCGCTGAAGGATGCCGACGGCCTGATCCTCGCCACCGACCCGGACCGCGAGGGCGAGGCGATCTCCTGGCATGTGCTGGAAGTGCTTCGCCAGAAGCGGGCGCTGAAGGACAAGCCGGTCAGCCGCGTCGTCTTCAACGCCATCACCAAGAACTCGGTGCTGGATGCCATGGCGCACCCGCGCGACATCGACGCGCCGCTGGTCGACGCCTATCTGGCGCGCCGCGCGCTCGACTATCTCGTCGGTTTCACGCTGTCGCCGGTCTTGTGGCGCAAGTTGCCGGGCGCCCGCTCGGCCGGCCGCGTGCAGTCGGTGGCGCTGCGCCTCGTCTGCGACCGTGAAGCGGAGATCGAGCGCTTCGTCCGCGAGGATTACTGGCTGGTCGCCGCCATCCTGGCCACGCCGCGCAGCCAGGAATTCGAGGCCAGGCTGACGGCCTATGACGGCAAGAAGCTGCAGAAGCTCGACATCAAATCTTCCGAACAAGCCTCTGAAATCAAGGCGATGCTCGACGGCGCGACTTTCCAGGCGCTGTCGGTCGAGGCCAAGCCCACGAAGCGCAATCCAGCGCCGCCCTTCACCACTTCCACCCTGCAGCAGGCCGCTTCCTCCCGCCTGGGCTTCTCCGCCAACCGCACCATGCAGGTCGCCCAGCGCCTCTACGAGGGCGTCGATCTCGGCGGCGAGACGGCCGGACTGATCACCTACATGCGCACGGACGGCGTGCAGATGGCGCCGGAGGCGATCAGCGCGGCGCGCGCCACGATCGGCAAGGAGTTCGGCGAGAAGTACCTGCCGGAGAAGCCGCGCTACTATTCCGCCAAGGCAAAGAACGCGCAGGAAGCGCACGAGGCCATCCGACCGACCGATTTCTCACGCACGCCGGCATCGGTGCGGCAATATCTCGACGCCGACCAGGCGCGCCTCTACGACATCGTCTGGAAGCGCGCCATCGCCAGCCAGATGCAGCCGGCCGACATCGAACGCACGACGGTCGAGATCGAGGCGCGGAACGGCGCCAAAATTGCCGGCCTACGCGCCGTCGGGTCGGTGACGCGCTTCGACGGCTTCCTCGCCGCCTATGCGGACCAGCGCGACGAGGATTCGGAGGACGAGGAGAATCGCCGCCTGCCCGAGATCAGGGCGGACGAAGCGCTCGACCGCCGCTCCGTCAACGTCACGGCGCACACGACCGAGCCGCAGCCGCGCTACTCCGAGGCTTCCCTGATCCGGAAGATGGAGGAACTCGGCATTGGCCGTCCCTCGACCTACGCCTCGACGCTGAAGACGCTGGAAGATCGCGGCTATGTCGTGATCGACAAGCGCAGGCTGGTCCCCGAGTCCAAGGGACGGCTGGTGACGGCATTCCTGGAGAGTTTCTTCGAGCGCTACGTCGAATACGACTTCACCGCCTCGCTGGAGGAGCAACTCGATGAAATCTCCGACGGCAAGCTCGAATGGAAAGACGTGCTGCGCGATTTCTGGAAGCAGTTCTCCGCCTCCGTCGACGACATCAAGGAGCTGCGCGTCACCGACGTGCTCAACGCACTCAACGAGGAGTTGGCGCCGCTGATCTTCCCGGCGAAGGAAGACGGCTCCGATCCGCGCGCCTGCCCGAAATGCGGCAATGGGCAATTGTCGCTCAAGCTCGGGCGCTACGGCGCCTTCATCGGATGCTCGAACTATCCCGAATGCGGCTATACGCGCCAGCTCGGCGTCGAGGCCAACGGTAGCGGCGAACAGGTCCTCAATGGCGAGGAGGCCCGCGCACTCGGCACCGACCCCTATACTGGCGAGGAGATCACGCTGCGCTCCGGCCGCTTCGGCCCCTACGTGCAGCGCGGCGAGGGCAAGGAAGCCAAGCGCGCGAGCCTGCCCAAGGGCTGGGGAGCCGAGACGATCGATCACGAAAAGGCGCTGGCGCTTCTGTCGCTGCCGCGCGACGTCGGCAAGCATCCGGAAAGCGGCAAGATGATCTCGGCCGGTATCGGCCGTTACGGGCCGTTCATTCTTCACGACGGCACCTATGCCAACCTCGAATCCGTCGAGGACGTCTTCTCGATCGGCCTCAACCGCGCCGTATCCGTCCTGGCGGAGAAGCAGGCAAAGGGTCCCGGCAGGCGCGGTGCTCCGGCGGCGCTGAAGGATTTGGGCGATCATCCGGACGGCGGCGGCAAGATCACCGTTCGCGACGGGCGCTACGGACCATACGTCAATTGGGGCAAGGTCAACGCCACGCTGCCGAAGGGCAAGGAGCCCATGTCGGTGAGCGTTGAAGAGGCGCTGGCCCTGATCGCGGCCAAGGCCGGCAAGGATGGCGGTGGCAAGAAGAAGCCTGCGCGCGGCAGGAAGAGCTGAGGACGAATTGGCCCGCAGGATTTCCGGCGGAAAGAAATCAGGCGCCGCGCCAGGGCCGGCGAAAGACGCGGCGGCTTTCCGCCCCTCGCGCGACGAGCTCCTGCAATTCATCGCCGACAATCCCGACCGCTCCGGCCGCCGCGATCTCGCCAAGGCTTTCGGCCTGAAAAACGAGGACCGCATCTGGCTCAAGGACACGCTGCGGGAACTCGAGGACGAAGGCCTGCTCGAAAGCCGCCGCAAGCGTCTTTCCACGCCGGGCTCCCTGCCCAGCATGGCTCTCCTCGATATCTTCTCCCGCGATCCCGACGGCGCCTTGCTGGCACGCCCGGCGGAAAC
>JBQCFA010000228.1:0-3896 GCA_051959695.1 Rhizobiaceae bacterium | reverse complement strand
GTCACCGACATCCGCATGCCAGGCACCGACGGCATGGCGCTTATGCTGGACGCGCGCGAAGCCGATCCCTCGCTTCCGGTTATCCTGTTGACCGGCCATGGCGACGTGTCGCTCGCGGTCGAGGCGATGCGGGGCGGCGCCCACGACTTCCTCGAGAAGCCTTACGACGCCGACCATCTCGTTGCCGTCATCGACCGCGCCGTCGCGGCCCGGCGCCTCGACGCCGAAGTGGCGCGCCTGCGCGCTCGGCAGGGGGCGGAGGTCGGGATAGAGGAGCGGCTGATCGGCAATACGCCGGTGATCCTCGATCTTCGCCGGCGGCTGGCGCAGCTTGCAGAAATCGATGTGGACGTCCTGCTATTGGGCGAGACGGGGGCCGGCAAGGAGGTCGCCGCCCGCGCCCTGCACGATTTCGGCCGTCGCCGCGCCCGGCCCTTCGTGGCGCTGACCTGCGCCGCCATTCCCGAGAGCATCTTCGAGAGCGAACTGTTCGGCCACGACAAGGGCGCGTTCACCGGCGCGGGCCAGCAGCGCATCGGCCGGATCGAGCACGCGCATGGCGGCACCGTCTTCCTCGACGAGATCGATTCCATGCCGCTGGCGCTACAGGGAAAGCTCCTGCGCGTGATCCAGGAACGTGTCGTCGAACCGCTCGGCTCCAACCGGCAGGTCCCGGTTGATGTTCGCTTCATCGCCTCCACCAAGCTCGACCTGAAGGCGGAGGGCGAAGCGGGACGATTCCGCAGCGACCTTTATTTCCGACTGGCGACCGTGGAGATCGGCATTCCGCCGCTCCGCGCCCGGCGGAACGACATCCCGCTGCTTTTCCGGCATTTCCTGAACGAGGCGGCGCGGCGGCACGGCCTTGCCGACCGCGCGCCAAGCGCCGCCTCGCTCGCCGAACTCGCAGCCGCCGATTGGCCGGGCAACGTCCGCGAACTGCGCGCGGCGGCGGAACGCTACGCGCTCGGATTGGCGTTGGCGGGCAAAGGCGGCATCGGCGAGGCCGGCGATGACGGGGCGCGACTGCCCGATCGCGTCGCTGCGTACGAGGCGAGCCTCATCCGCGCCGCCCTGGACGAGCATGGCGGCAACGCCCAGGCGGCCAGCGACGCGCTCGGCATACCGCGACGGACACTCAGCGAGAAGATCGCGCGCTACGGGTTGAAAGCGGGCGACGCGGAATAGCGGACGCCCGCGCTCGCTCCCCAATGAATTGGGGCAAGGTGCCCGGCGCAAGCGAGACCAAGAGCGGGCAGTCCGTCGGCGGATTTCCGCCAACCTGCAAGGACGCGGCGGCGGATTTTCGCCGTCCCCCGCTTTCCTTCATGCCGCAAAGGCCGGATTCCGGTGCTCTATCGCTTCCATGCGTGTTGGCACGCCCCGTGCTTGGCCTATAGTGGAGGCTTGGTCCGGCTCGGACCTCGTATGGGAGCGACCGGACTAGCCGTCACTCAGGACAACAGGGAGGATTTCCAGATCATGAAACTTGTCCATCTCATCGCCGCCGGCGCTCTGGCGCTGTCGACCGGCCTTTCCGCCGCGTCGGCCCAGGCCGACGAATTCATAAACGTGCTGACCGGCGGAACGTCGGGCGTCTATTATCCGCTCGGGGCCGCGCTCGCCAAGATCTACGGCGAGAAGATCCCCGGCGTGCGCACGCAGGTGCAGTCGACCAAGGCTTCGGTCGAGAATCTCAACCTCCTGCAGCAGGGCCGCGGCGAGATTGCGTTCGCGCTCGGCGATTCGGTACGCGACGCATGGGCCGGCAACGAGGAAGCCGGCTTCAAGAAGAAGCTCGACAAGCTTCGCGCCATCGCCGCGATCTATCCGAACTACATCCAGATCGTGGCGTCGAAGGATTCGGGCGTCACCGATCTCGCCAGCCTCAAGGGCAAGCGTCTCTCCGTCGGCGCCGCGAAGTCCGGCACGGAGCTGAACACCCGCGCGATCTTCAAGGCCGCCGGCATGAGCTACGACGATCTCGGCAAGACCGAATACCTGCCCTTCGGCGAGTCGGTCGAGCTCATCAAGAACCGCCAGCTCGACGCTACCTTGCAGTCGGCTGGCCTAGGTGTCGCGTCGATCAAGGACCTGGCTTCGTCCATCCCGATCAACGTAGTCGCGGTGCCCAAGGAAATCGCCGACAAGATCGGTGCGCCATACCAGGCCGCCATCATTCCGGCGGGCACCTATGACGGCCAGGACAAGGACGTGCAGACGGTCGCCGTCACCAATATCCTGGTCACCCGTGCCGACGTCTCCGACGAGGAGGCCTATCAAATGACCAAGCAGCTCTTCGAGAACCTCCCGGAGCTGGTCGCCGCGCACAAGGCGGCCAAGGCGATCAAGCTGGAGAACGCCGTGGCGGGCCTGCCGATCCCGCTGCATCCGGGCGCGGAGAAGTACTACAGGGAAAAAGGCCTGCTGAAGTAGGGAGCCGGAACGACAGCCGGGGCGGCGTGAGGCGACAGCCGCGCCGCCCCGGTCCATTGGACAGGGAGATTCCTGGGGAGGAAACATGACCGAAGCCGGCACGCCGAAAGACGAAGCCCCGCAAGGAGCGCCGACCAGCATCCATGATCCGCTTGCCGAGTCCTTTCCGGCCACGCTGGAAGGAAGGATCCTGTTCGGCATCGCGATCGCCTTTTCGACTTTCCAGCTTCTTACCGCAGCCGGCCTGCTCGGCCTGCCGAGCCAGGTGGTGCGTTCGGTCCATGTCGGCTTCCTGACGCTGCTGGTCTTTCCATTGCTCGCCACGCTCCGCCATGCCCGCCCCAGCGTTCGCGCCGTGGCCTGGGCGCTCGGCATCATCGGCATGGGGGTCGGCCTCTACCAGTTCATCGAATACGAGCCGCTGATCCTGCGCGCCGGCGAGCCCCTGCCGATCGACACGATCGTCGGAGTCGTGTCCCTCGCCACACTTTTCCTCGCCACCTATGCGCTGATGGGCCCGGCGCTGCCGATCATCTGCGGCGTTTTCCTCGCCTATTGCCTGTGGGGAGAGTACCTGCCTTCCCCCTTCAACACGCGCGGCTACCCGTACTGGCAGGTGATAGACCACATGGCCTTCGGCACCGAAGGCATATACGGCATCCCGGTGCTGGTCTCCTCGACCTATATCTTCCTCTTCATCCTGTTCGGCTCCTTCCTCGAGCGCGCCGGCATGATCAAGCTGTTCACCGACGTCTCCATGGGGCTGGTCGGCCACGCGCGCGGCGGCCCGGCCAAGGTGGCGGTCATCTCGTCCGGCTTCATGGGCATGATCTCCGGCTCCGGCGTCGCCAACGTCGTTACCGTCGGGCAGTTCACCATCCCGCTGATGAAGCGCTTCGGCTACCGCGCCGCCTTCGCCGGCGGGGTGGAGGCGACGTCGTCAATGGGCGGACAGATCATGCCGCCGGTCATGGGCGCGGTGGCCTTCATCATGGCCGAGACGCTCGGCATCGAATACAAGGAAGTCGTCAAGGCCGCCATCATCCCGGCCATCCTCTACTTCGCCTCCGCCTTCTGGGCGGTGCACCTGGAAGCCGGACGGGCGGGGCTGATGGGGCTGCCGCGCAACCAGCTTCCCTCGCCTCTCAGGGCGCTCAAGGAACGCTGGTTCCTCATCCTCCCGCTCGCGGCCCTGGTCTATCTGCTCTTCTCGGGCTTCACGCCGCTGTTCGCCGGCACCATCGGCTTCGCCATGACGGCGCTCCTGATCCTCGGTGGCTCCGTGGCGCTCGGCCTGCCGAACTACACGTTGCGCGTCATCTTCTGGATTCTGCTCGGACTGATCGCGGGGAGCTTCTTCGAGTTCGGCATCTGGATCATCATCGCCGCGGCCGCCGTCCTCGTCGCCGTCAACTTCTTCATCAAGGGCGGAATGGAGACGTTGCGCGAATGCCGCGACG
>JBQCFA010000227.1:0-6332 GCA_051959695.1 Rhizobiaceae bacterium | reverse complement strand
GGGGCAGGAAAATCCGGAACGCGGTTCCCTTCCCCGGTTCGCTCTCGACCTCGATATGACCCCCGCTCTGTTTGACGATGCCGTAGACGGTGGCCAGGCCCAGCCCCGCCCCCTTGCCCACCTCCTTGGTCGTGAAGAACGGCTCGAAGATCTTCTTCATCACGTCGGGCTCGATGCCGGTGCCGCTGTCCTCGATCTCGACCAGCACGTAGTCGGCGGGCGTCAGTTCCCGGTTGTTGTAGCCGGCGCATTCCGACGCCGCGACGTTCTTGGTGCGCACGGTCAGGTCGCCGCCGCCCGGCATGGCGTCGCGCGCGTTGACGGCGAGATTGACGACCACCTGCTCGAACTGGCCGATATCCGCCTTTACCGGCCACAGATCGCGTCCGTGGTCTATCTTGAGGTTAACCTCGCTGCCGGTCAGGCGGGCCAGCAGCATCCTGAGGTCGGCAAGCACGTCCGTCAGGTTGAGTACCTCCGGACGCAGGGTCTGCCGGCGCGAGAATGCCAGGAGCTGCCGCACCAGCGAGGCGGCGCGGTTGGCGTTCTGCTTGATGTTCATGATGTCGGGGAACGAGGGGTCCGAAGGCCGGTGATTGGTCAAAAGCAGGTCCGACGACATGATGATGGCGGTCAGCACGTTGTTGAAATCGTGCGCGATGCCGCCGGCGAGCTGCCCCACGGCCTGCATCTTCTGGCTCTGCGCCATCTGCGCTTCCAGCGCCTTCTGCTCGGTCGTCTCGACGGCATAGACGATCGCGGCCTCCTCCGCGCCCTCCCCCGCCGCGCCCTCGGCCACGGCGTTGACGTAGAAGCGCATGTTGCGCTCCTCGTTGTTGGGTAGAACCGTGTCGATGGGCATGATGTCGGCCTGCCGGTGACGGGCCTGATCGAGCGCGGCGGCAAAACGATCGCGATCGCGCTCGTGGATCACCGCATCGAGCCTCAGGTGCCGATCGACCGCGTCACGGTCGACCACGCTGGCGAAAAGCGAAAGGAAGGGCGCGTTGGTGCGCAGGATGCGTCCTTCCGCGTCGACGCCGGCGATCGCCATCGGGGTCGAATTGAAGAAGCGCGTGAAACGAATCTCCGAAGCCCGGAGGTCGGCGGAAGAATCCTCGCCCTGCGTCCGGTTGAGCACGATCGTGCGGCTGGCTCCGGCAAGACCGTCGCGGCTGGTCGTGACGCGGTGCATGAAACGCACGGGTAGGATTGCCCCGCTGACGGTGGAGAGGTCGAGGTCGATCACGGCGTTGCGCGTCGAGCCGGGGTCGGCCTTGACCGCGCGGATAAGAGCCATACCGTCGCCCGCGACCATCTCCGCCAGCCTGGTGGCGCCGGGCGTAAAGCTGGCAAGGTCGATGCCCAGCCATTCCGCCAGCGTGGCGTTGATGTAGGTGACGCGGCCATCCGGGTCGGCGGAGAAGAAGCCGGCGGGCGCATGGTCGAGATGGTCGATGGCCTTCTGCAGGTCGAGGAAGAAGCGCTCTTGCTCGGCCCGCTCGCGCGAGATGTCTGCGAGCTGCCAGGCCGACAGCGGCTGGCGGCGGCCCGGAGCCTTGAAGGTGCGCGCTTCCACCCTGTACCAGCGGGCGCCGGGTTCGGAGCCGGGGCGGATGGCCTGCGTCAGCCGGAACTCGCCGTCTCCAGGCCGGCCGTCTGATAGATTGGCGGCGAGCCGGCTCACCACCGGCGCCGCCTCCGGATTGTCGGACAACAGGTTCTCTACCGTACGGATGTCGGCGGAGGACGTGCCGCCGGTGAGTTCGGCGTAGGCCTTGTTCGCATAGACGATCCGGCCCTTGCTGTCGGTGACTACGACCCCGGCGTCCATCGAGCCCACAAGGGCCTTCGACAGCTCGTCGGCGGTGGAACGCGGCGCGATCTGGACGAAGCCGATCGCGGTGGCGAAGAGATAGCCGATACCAATCATCGCCATCACGCCGAGCATGCCGAGCAGGAAGGGATCGCCGAACCGGTTACGGAAAAGCACGAACAGAATCGCCGCGCCCGTCAGCACGCCGATGAAGATGACCAGCCGGGTGATGGCGCCGGGGCCCATGTTCTGGTCGACGACCGGTTCGGGATAGAACTCCGCGCGGCTTTCCCTTGCCATTTCTTCCCCTGCCTGTCGTCACCTGCGGCCGGACACGGCCGGCGCACGTCCCCGCCCGTATGAATCATATTCTCCCTGTACCGAAAAGGGCCACCTGCGAAATCGGCACGAAAAACACATAATCCTGGAGCAATCGCGGTAAAGTCCACCGGCACAGGGCCGGAGCGCTTGCGGGAGGGGCGACCCGCATCCTAGTCTCGCGGGCAATCCCGACGGATGGAGGTCTTTTTGAAGTGGTTGAATGATATCGCCGGGCCGCAATACGCCTCGGCCGTGATGTGGACCGTCGGCGCGCTGGTCCTGCTGGTGATCGTGCTCTTGCTGATCCGCGTCGCGCGGGGCGTCTCCTCCGGCACGTTCGTCGCCGGTGGCCGCAACCGCCGGGCGCGGCTTGCCGTCATGGACGCCGCCGCGATCGACAACCAGCGCCGCCTCGTCCTGGTGCGGCGCGACGATGTCGAGCATCTCATCCTTATCGGCGGAGCGACCGACGTCGTCGTCGAGCAGAACATCGTCCCGGCGTCGGCGCGCCAGATGCCACCTGCATCAACCGCAACCGAGCCGGCGAGCGTCTCCGCCGCCGTTCGCCCGGCGCCTCAGGAAGCCACCTCCTCGGAACCGCCCCGCGCCGAACGTCGCCAGCGGCCGGAAATCGAGCCGGCCCTGCGGCCCACGGCCGAGAAGCCCGCACCCCACGCGCCTGAGCCGGAGGCTGCGAGGCCGGAGCGTCAGGAGCCCGCCTTCGCCCCGGAGCGGCAGGAGCCCGTTGCCGCGCCGCGGATCGACGCGGAAGCCGGAACGGGGAGCGCCTCGCCTGCGAGGTCCGGCAGCGTCCATTTCCTCGAAAGGGCGCGCAGCGGATCCGCGTTGTCGGAGGAGCGCCTTCCAATTCCGCTGGCCACGCCCGATGCGCCCGAAGTCAACGTAGCCGAGCCGATGATCGCCACCGTTCGCCCGGAGCCCGCCATTATGCCGCAGCGTCCGGAGCGGTCGCTGCCCGATCTCGACTTGGCGCTTCGGGAGGAACTGAGGGAGCCGCTCGTCGAGGATTCGAAGCCGCAACAGGACGACTCCTCTTTGGAGGACGAGATGAGGCGGCTGTTGGGCGAATTGTCAGCGCCGGCGCGCAAATAGCGACGGCATCCAGGATTGTCCTGTGACGCAATGTGCCCCGCCTGACGGCGCGGCCGATCAGTCGTCGCGGTATATCTTCTCGCGGCGCTCGTGGCGCTCCTGCGCCTCGATGGACAGCGTGGCGATCGGGCGGGCGTCGAGGCGCTTCAGCGAAATAGGCTCGCCGGTTTCCTCGCAATAGCCGTAGGTGCCGTCCTCGATGCGCTGCAGCGCCGCGTCGATCTTGGCGATCAGCTTGCGTTGCCTGTCGCGGGCCCTGAGTTCGATGGCCCTGTCAGTTTCGGAGGATGCGCGGTCGGCGAGATCGGGATGGTTGGCGTTTTCCTGCTGCAGGATCTCGAGGGTTTCGCGGGCTTCGCGGAGAATGTCGTTTTTCCAGAGAACGAGCTTGGCCCGGAAGTAGGATTTCTGCCGCTCGTTCATGAACGGCTCGCCTTCGGAGGGCACGTATTTGTTGTCCACGAGTTCGTTCATTCGACTCACCCCACTGCAACAACCCGGCGCCTATATATTCGGCGCTTCCTACCCGCACAAGACGAAAAGACCTGCGCTCTCATCCATGTATCCATCATCGTTCAACGTGGTTTCCGGCGCCTCATGGAGGCACTGGATGGCCGAATTGCGGCGGCCGCGTCTCGCCGGCAACCGACCCTGTCGCTCTACATCCTATGACGGAGTGCGATGTCGATGACGGCGGACTAACCCTTCGGTCGCGGCAACGGCCAGCGGAAACGAGGAACCGAACGGATGAGCCGGCTCTATCTGCTCCGGCATGCCAAGGCAGGATGGGCCGAGCCCGGCATGCGCGATTTCGATCGCCCGCTGACGGATCGCGGCAGGCAGGATGCAGGCTCGGTCGGCGCTGTCATGCGCGCCTCGGGCCTGATCCCCGACCATATCCTCTGTTCGACGGCGCGCCGCGCGCGCGAAACATGGGAATGCGTCGCGCGGACCATTGGACCGGTCGCGGCGCCTCCCGTCTTTGTCGACAGCCTCTACGGTTGTGATGCGGCAGGCTACCTCTCGATCATACGCAACGCCCCTGGCGGCCCGCCCTCGCTACTCATCGTCGGACACAATCCGATGATCGAAGACGTTGCGGTCGCCTGCGCGGCGTCGGGTCACCGCGCCGAGCTTGCCGCGCTGGCGTCCGGCTTCCCGACCTCGGCCCTTGCCGTTATCGATTTTCCGGGAGAGCTTGCAGGAGTGGCGCCCGCGAAAGGAACCCTGACGGTAGTCCTGACGCCAGCGATGCTTTGATGATGACGCACTAAACGGTTGCAGCTACACCCGGGCGCCGTGCGGCTCGGGCACGAGCTTGAGAAAGGTTCGGTCTTCGCGCAGCAGGAACTTCTCGGATTGCGCGAATTCGTAGTTCTCCCGCCCAAGAGGGTCCGCCGCCAGTCGGGAACGGTAGGCTTCGTATTCGGCCAAATTCGCCACGTTGTAGATACCGTAGGCCAGCGTGCTCGACCCTTCGTGCGGCGCGAAATAGCCGATCAGATCGGCGCCGCAACGCGGGATCACCTGTCCCCAGTTGCGGGCGTAGCGGATGAAGGCATCTTTTTTCGTCGGATCGATGTGGTAGCGGATGACACAGGTCAGCATAGGGCACCTATTCGGTTTGCTGTCGACCACCTTACCCATTGCCCGAAACGAATGCTTCGATTAACGTCGAACCATGAAAGAAGGTCCTGACATCGCCCGAGTCGCCGGTCTGATCGGGGATCCGGCACGGGCGAACATGCTGACCGCGCTATTGGTGGGCAAGGCCCTGACGGCGAGCGAACTCGCGCAGGAAGCGGGCGTCACCCTGCAGACCGCCAGTTCCCATCTTTCCAAGCTGGACCAGGGCGGCCTACTGCGCTTGCACAAGCAAGGACGTCACAAATATTTCTCGCTCGCGGGCGACGAGGTCGCCCGTGCGCTTGAGGCGCTCATGGGGCTGGCGGCGAATGCAGGGCATCTGCGTACGCGACCCGGTCCAAGGGATGTGGCGCTGCGGGAAGCCCGGGTCTGCTACAATCATCTCGCCGGCGACATGGGCACGCGTCTCTTCGACGGCATGGTCGCGCGGGGCCTCCTGCGGCTGCATGGCGATGAGGTCGGCCTCACGGATGCCGGCGCGGACTTCGTCAGGAACTGGGGGATCGACCTCGACCGGCTGGAAGCCGGGCCGGCGCCACTATGCCGGCCGTGCCTCGACTGGAGCGAGCGGCGCTCCCACCTGGCGGGCAGTCTGGGACGAGCGATGCTTCAGCGCTTCGAGGAACTGGGGTGGGCGCGGCGCAAGCCGAATACCCGAATCGTGGAATTTAGCCGGCACGGCAAAGCCGGTTTCGACGAACTGGTAGCCTGCGGCTGAGCCCCGCATCGGTGGGAAAGCTGGAACTGACCGGCATCGCGGTCGCCCCGCCATTTCAAATTCCGGCGCCATTTCCTATATCGGACCGCATCCGACCAACGGGATTGGGCCTTGGCCTCGCTGACCTCCATCGCCGACGAGGCGCTCATCGCGCTTGACACGCTAGCCGACCGCGCCGCCGGCCTCGTCGCGCCGTCGCTCAGGCTGGGCGTCACTGGCCTGTCGCGCGCGGGCAAGACGGTGTTCATCTCCGCCTTCGTGCACAACCTCGTCCACGGCGGCCGCCTGCCGCTCTTCGAGGCGCAGAAATCCGGCCGCATCGCCCGCGCTTTCCTCGAACACCAGCCGGACGACGCGGTGCCTCGCTTCCAGTACGAGGACCATGTCGCCGCCCTCCTGGACCAGCGCGTCTGGCCGGACTCGACCCGAGCCATCTCCGAACTCCGTCTCACCATCCAGTACGAGTCGGCGTCGGGCTGGGGGCGGATGTTCTCCTCCGGCAAGCTCTCCGTCGATATCGTCGACTACCCCGGCGAATGGCTTCTCGACCTGCCGCTGCTCGGCAAGGATTTTGGCGGCTTTTCGGCCGACGCGATAGAGCTTGCCGAGCTGCCCGTCCGCGCGGATCTTTCCGCCGAATGGCGGGAAGCGGCGGCCGCGGTCGATCCCATGGCGCCTTTCGACGAGATGGCGGCACGCCGGCTGGCGGAACTCTTC
>JBQCFA010000226.1:0-4603 GCA_051959695.1 Rhizobiaceae bacterium | reverse complement strand
CGGTGGCGGGCGGCCAGTCCAACCCGACCTATTTTCTCGATTTCGGCGCGCGCCGTTTCGTCCTGCGCAAGAAGCCGCCGGGCACGCTCTTGCCTTCGGCCCACGCGATCGATCGGGAGTTTCGCGTACAAAGCGCGCTGGCACGGTCCGAGTTCAAGGACTTCGGCAATCTCTGCTTCCGACTCGGCTTCGAGGTGCTCTACAACAAAACCAGCACGCCGTTCCTTACTTCTGACAATCCAGTCTGCAGCTACAATCCACGCCAAGCGCTCCATGCGCGGACACCCTACGACCATTCCGGTAAGGTCGAGCTGATTTTTCCAATTACCGCTCGCATGCTCGTGCGCGGCTCCAGTAAACGCGGACCGGTGAATATGATCTCATGGCACCGCGACGTCCTCGACAGCCGGAAGGTGCGTCAGCTCAATCGAACGATCGCGCAGTTTTCCTATCGCATGACGATCGGCCAGGATCGGTCGAGCGACGACCTGATACGCGCCCATGCCACGCTCGTACCCACTATCACCACGGAAGTGCGTCGGCGCGAAAACGAAGTTCAGACCATTTGCCGGAATGTCTTCGGTCCTCGGCCGGTATTGTCGCAATACATCGATACGCCGGAAAAGGCTGCCCGCCTCAAGGCTAAAGTGGCGACGGCTTTCCCAATAGAAACCGAAATTTGAATGACGGCTCGGTTATGATGAGCCCCGAACGAATGGCGGCTTTTGGGCATCGCCGATCCCTCGATGAATGACCGCATTGGGGGCGCTGTGCTGACTGAGAAGGTTGAGCCGCCAAGCGGTCATTTTTGTATCGGACGCCGTCACCTCACTTCAACTTTGCCGGAAGTTTCGGCGCCCTTATACAGAAGCCGCGACCCGGAAGCCCAGATTACCGGTCGAGGTGTCGGGCGGGTTCGCCGACCGCGAATGAACCTGATAGCGGTTGCAATAGCTGTCGTGGCAAAGATAGGATCCACCGCGCTGAACGCGAAGGTCGCCTTCCTGCGGACCGGCCGGGTCGACCAGCGCGAGCTTTCCGGGCGGGCGCGGTCCGAACCGGTCTTGCACCCATTCCCAAACATTCCCGGTCATGTTGTACAGGCCGTATCCGTTCGGGCGGTATGCGTCGACCGGCGCGGTTCCGGCGTGGCCGTCTTCGGCGGTATTCTCGTGGGGAAACGTCCCCTGCCAGGTGTTCATAAGGTGAACCCCTCCCGGAGTCATCTCGTTTCCCCACGGAAATTTTTTGTGTTCCAGCCCGCCGCGCGCCGCGCGTTCCCATTCCGCCTCAGTGGGCAAACGCAAGCCAGCCCAACCGCAATAGGCCAAGGCGTCGTACCATGCGATGTGGATGACCGGGTGCCGTTCGCGGCCTTCGATCGTGGACCCCGGTCCTTCCGGCATGCGCCAGAAGGCGCCTTCGACAGCGCACCACCAGGGCAGTTGGTCAAGGCGATGCAAAGTACGTTTCCGCCGCTCCAGGAAGAGGTGAAAAACGAAGCTCGAACCCTCGCGCTCCGCCACCGTACGGTAGCCGGTCGAGCCAACGAAGCGAGCGAACTCGGCATTGGTGACGGCAAAAGGCGAGATCAGGAATGGCGAAACCTTCACCTTGCGGCGTGGACTGTCACGATCGGCGGGGAATGTCGACTTCCGGGTTCCCATGTCGAAGAAACCACCTGGGATGGCGCGAAGTCCGGCCAGCAATTCGGCGCGGACATCCGGGTTTGCCCGGGTGATGCCGTCGGCGGCGTCTCCAGAAGGGTCCGTGCGACCCGGGCGGGCAGGCTTTTCGGGTGCGCTGCAGCAGGAGCTTCCCACGCTTTGGTCTTGCCGCCCGCCGGGGACCGGTTCCGGTCCATCCGACAGTGCCCCGTTTGCTCGAGAGGATAGGGATCCATTGCCGAGGCACATACTGGGCGACATCAACGCATCGCCGGAAAGAGCATCGGCTCTTCCATCGCCAGGTCGATTGACACATGGTGGCCCGCCGCAATGCCCTTGGCCCGCTCGATCGGCAAGCGTGCCGTGATGGTGTGCGGCGGCGCATCGACGACGAAGCGCACTGCATCGCCGAGGAACAAGGCCTCCTTTACGACTCCGGTCCAGGTCTTGGCCGCATCGCTGACTGCGGTGCCGCCGGCAATGCCCACGCTCTCGACGCGCACGACGAGATCCGCCTGGCCACGCGTCACCGGTGCCTCCTTGCCGAGAGCCAGGTGCCGGCCGGCCATGTCGACCACGGTTCGGCCCTCGTCCTGGACCATCACCGGGATGACGTTCACTTCGCCAAGCAATTCGGCGACAAACCGGGAATTGGAGCGCATGTATATGTCAGCGGGAGCGTCGTCCTGGACGATCTTTCCGGATTTCATCACCACGATGCGATCCGACATGGTCAGCGCCTCGGACCGGTCATGCGTCACGCAGATCATCGTCGTTCCGATTTCCTGATGGATACGACGCAATTCATACTGCATTTCCTCGCGAAGGACGCGATCAAGCGCCGACAGGGGTTCATCGAGAAGCAGGACGTCCGGAGAAAATACCAGTGCGCGCGCCAGTGCGACCCGCTGCTGCTGTCCTCCCGACAGCTCATTCGGTCTTCGGCCGCCATAGCCTTGCAAACGGACCAACGACAATGCGCGATCGACCTTTTGCTGCGCTTCGGCCGAACCGGTTCGCCTGACCCGAAGCGGGTAGCCGACATTCTCAGCGACCGACATATGCGGAAACAAGGAATAGTTCTGGAAGACCATGCCGATGTTGCGCTTGTTCATGGGCACGGACGACACGTCGCGCCCTGAAACGCGCAGTCGACCACTGTCGAGCGGTATCATTCCGGCGATGGCGCGCAGGCAGGTCGTCTTTCCAGAACCGGACGGACCCAGGAGCGTCAGGAACTGGTTCTCCCCGATACTGAGCGTCACGTCGTCGAGCGCGATGACGCCCCCATAGGATTTGTGGATGCGTTCTAGGCTGACGAACGCGGTTTTTTCGCTGGACATGCTCTTTTCCTATCCGCCGATGAAAGGAAGACGCATCGACGTCTTGCGGGCCAGTAGGATCGCCGTCGCCAGACCGGCGACGAGCACGGCGATAAGGATGGAGGCGACCACCGCCGGAGCCGAGGTCAATTCCTGCTGCAGCGACAGAAACATCCGAACGGTCACCGTCAACTGGGTCCCGGCAATGAACAGCGGCAGGACCAGATTGTCGAACGCGTGGAGGAATCCATAGATAAATCCGACAATCAATCCAGGCGCGATGAGCGGCAGGACGATCTCGCGCAGCATGCGCGTGCGACCGGCCCCGCACATCTGGGCCGCAAGTTCCAGATTGGGGTCCAGCTGGCGCACGATCGCCGACATGATGATGGTGACGAGACCCACCGCCGCGACGCCTTGGCCGATAACGATGCCCAGCGCCGTTCCGGCGATGTCTATCCGGCTGGCGAATATGAAGTAGCTGATGGCGATCACGATCTCCGGCAGTACCACCGGCACGACGAGAAGAATGGTGCCGACCGCAGCGTAGAACGGCCGGCTGCGAGCGAAGCCATAGGCTGCCAGCGAGCCTAGAAACACTGCCGCCAAGGCGTCGACGAATGCGAAGACGCCGCTGCGGCGCAGCGGATCCATCCATACCGGATCGCTCAGCGTGTGTGCGTAGCCGTCGAGGGTGAAATAGGCCGGCGGGAAGGTGATCTGCTGTTCAGGACCGAACGAGAATGCAATCACGATCAGCTCTGGGATCAGGAGGAACGCCAGCGCGAGCGTCGCGAAGGACTTCCAGCCGAACGTCCAGAATGCTCCGGGGACGCGGTCCAGGAGAGGCTGGACGCTGCGGGAAAAAAAGGATTGCCACGTACCGATGGCTCGACCGCGCCCGGCGATTCCGCCGAGATGCCGCAGCAGGAGCAGCAAGGCCGCCGGCAATCCCGCCGCCACGAGCATGACGACGGCCATAGCCCCAGCCAGGTTCCAGTTTAGAAGCGCCGTCGCCTGCTCGGCGACCAGTTGCGCGAACAACAGCCCGCGTGTGCTTCCGAGCGTTTGTGGAATGACATAGGCGCCAAGCGCCAGGATATAGACCAGCGATGCCGCGGAAAGAATGCTGGGCAGCGACTGCGGAAGATATACGGTGAGAAACGCCTCGATGCGGGAAGCGCCCAGGCTCGCCGCGGCAGTCCAGTGGATTGGGTCGATTTTCTCCAGGGCGGACCATATCGTCAGTACCGCGATCGGCAGCAGGATGTGCACCATCCCGATATAGGTACCGAAATCGCTGTGGCCGAGGAGGAGTGGCTTGGACACGATGCCAAGCGCCGTCAGCGCCTTGTTGACCGGTCCCTGGACCGCGAGGATGGCCGCCCATGCATAGGTCCGCACGATCACCGATGTGAGGTAAGGCAGCACCACCAGACCGATCAGCATAGTCTTGCGGCTCCCGCGCACCTTGGTCAGCGCGTAGGCAAGCGGATAGGCGACGACGATACAAAGGAGGGTGACTGAAATAGCCGTGGTCAGCGTCCGGCCGAGCACGCTTGCGAATGAAGCGCTGTGCCACAAACGCTGGTATTGAAGCAGCGTGACCGTACC
>JBQCFA010000225.1:0-2135 GCA_051959695.1 Rhizobiaceae bacterium | reverse complement strand
GACAGTGCTCTGTCCGCGCCGGCAGTAACCCCTCACCAAGTTTGCCCAACGGTTCGGCCTCGCCTCGCGGGGGCTCCCTATCCTCTCCCACAAGGGGCGAGGAAGCGGCCGCCTCAATGCCTCCACCAATCCTTGGATTCTGCGCCGTGCACGAGCGGCGCCCTCCCGGTCTCCGGGAAGACGGCCATTGGGCAGCCTAGCCTCCCGGATGTTCGCGTAATTCGTTGCAGTATCGACCGAATGCCTCTATATCGGGCGTGATTTCCCAACATGGTGGTTCTAACCACCGCCCGCGCCAGGGACGCGGGCGAACGAGAGGATATTATCTTATGGCCAACCAGCTTCTGATGCCCAAGGCGACCGCCGTGTGGCTCGTCGACAATACCGCGCTTTCCTTCGATCAGATCGCCCAGTTCTGTAACCTGCATCCGCTCGAGGTGCGCGCGATCGCGGACGGCGAAGCCGCGCAGGGCATCAAGGGCATGGATCCCGTCACCAACGGGCAGTTGAGCCGCGACGAGATCGCCGCCGCGGAAGCCGACCCCGCTCGCAGGCTCAAGCTTCTCGAGCCGAAGGTGCGTGTGCCGGAATCCAAGCGCAAGGGCCCGCGCTATACGCCGCTGTCGA
The DNA here is from genome assembly GCA_051959695.1 of Rhizobiaceae bacterium. Taxonomy (GTDB): domain Bacteria; phylum Pseudomonadota; class Alphaproteobacteria; order Rhizobiales; family Rhizobiaceae; genus Mesorhizobium_L. The sequence continues at coordinate 1,508 of JBQCFA010000225.1, read as the reverse complement.
AGCGACAGGACCGGCCGAACGCTATCCTTTGGCTGGTGCGCAACCATCCGGAACTGAAGGACGCGCAGATTTCCCGCCTCGTCGGCACCACCAAGTCGACGATCGAGCAGATCCGCGAACGCACGCACTGGAACTCGGCCAATCTGCAGCCGCTCGACCCGGTGACACTAGGGCTGTGCTCGCAGATCGACCTCGACATGGAAGTGCAGCGCGCCTCGCGCGGCCAGCCGCAGCCGGCCGCGCCGGTCGGCGATACGCTGCTGCCCGCTTCCGTCACCGAGAAGCTTCCCGCCGCCGGCGAGAAGAAGGAAGACGAAGAACTCGACGCCGACGCGGTGTTCGCCAAGCTCTCTTCGATGAAGAAGGCCCCGGAGGAGGACGAGGAGTAGGGTTGCCATCGTCGCTCGGCGGAGGTCGCTACCCCGCCTTGTCGACGGGCGGCGAGCGCTCCCAGACCTCGACGGTGCGGTAGAAGTCGGTCAGCGTCTTGCCGCGTTCCGGCTTGAAGATGCGGCCGGCATTGTCGAGGCCGGCGATGCGGTCGATGCGGAAGGCGCGGAAATCGTCGCGCATCTCGCACCAGGCGATCAGCGTCCACACCTTGCCCCAGAACCACAGGCCGAGCGGGCGCACATGGCGCTCAGTCTGGCGCCCGGCTTCGTCGCAATAGTCGAGCCGCATGACCTCGCGCCTTTCCACCGAACGTTCCAGGACGTCGATGACGTTGCGGTCGTTGTCGGAGACGACGTAGCTCGGCGCGAAGATGCTGGTCTGGGCGATGCGCGATTTCTCGCTGTCGGGCAGCACGGCGCCGATCTTGACCAGCGCCTCCTCCGCCGCGCGCGCCATGGCGGCGCCGCCGAAGGCCCGCACCATGCGGGCGCCGGCGACCAGGGCGACGATTTCATCACGCGTGAACATCAGCGGCGGAAGGTCGAAGCCTTCGCGCAGGATGTAGCCGACCCCGGCCTCGCCGTCGATCGGTACGCCCGTCGACTGGAGGTCGGCGATGTCGCGATAGATCGTGCGGTCCGAGACCTCGAGGCGCTCACCGAGCATACGCGCGGTGAGGAGCCTCCCGCCGCGCAAATGCTGGACGATCTGGAAAAGGCGATCGGCTCGGCGCATGTCAGATCTCGCATCCGGTTCCGGTCGGCCATGACGTCGTTCGACAGGTCATAGCGCGAACCTCCTGACACTATCATGGCATGAGGCTCCTGACAGCGATATGTCAGGAGCCTGTCATGATGGATGCCTTCCATTTTGAAAACCCGCCGCTCAGCCAAAACGCCGACGCTGCCAGCGCCCGGCGTCGATTTCGGGCCAGCCGATATCCTTGCGGATGTCGGCGGGCAGCGAATTCAGGATGCGTTCCGTGCGGATATCATCGCGCAAGGCGCGCAAGTTGGTGGCGTAGCGGCTGATGAATGCCATAGGTGCGAAGCTGAACGGGTTCATTGTCCGATCTCCTGTTCCTCGTTGAGCAGGAGGATCATCGCACAGTGCCC
>JBQCFA010000224.1:0-3182 GCA_051959695.1 Rhizobiaceae bacterium | reverse complement strand
ATTGGGGGCAGATCGGCCCGGCGGAGATGGCGCCAAAGCGCCTTCACACCTACCGCATGGTTCAATGGCTGGCGACCAAGAGGGGCATCGGCTTCACCATGCCCGAGAGGCACCCCTTCAATCCCTTGAAGGCGCTTCGCATGCTGGCGGCGCTGGGCCCAGACCTGCAGACGGTCAGGCGCGCCTTTGACTTCGTTTTCGTGGAAGGCAGGGCGCCGGACACGGACGAGGCGATCGAGGATTTCGGACGCTATGTCGTAATCGCCGGGGCCGCGGCGGAACTGGCGGGCGAACAATCCGCCAAGGACAGGCTACGCGCGCTGACCGACGAGGCGATCGGTCGCGGTGTGTTCGGTGTGCCGACCTTCCACGTCGACGGCGAGCTCTTCTGGGGTGAGGACGCTACCGGCATGCTGATCGACTATCTGGAAAATCCCGCGCTTTTCTCCGAGGGAAAGATGGCGCGCCTGGCGACGTTGCCGGTAGGCGTGCAGCGCAAGGTCGTGCGGCCTCAATAGAGCGGCGGACTGAATGGCTTCGCCGCTGGCGGGACGCGGATGGAGCGGACCGTCTTTTCCCCTCGACGATCCGCTCCCGCGCGTCCTCCGCTCGCAAATCTACTTCCTGCGGATCCGCGAACGGGGCCGGCGCACTGGTGTCGTGCTCGGCTCGACCAGGCGGCGATAGAGATGCCATGTGGCGTGGCCGAGGATCGGTACGACGACCGCCAGACCCGCGAAAATCGGGATAGAGCCGATGACCAGCGCCCCCGCCACGATGAGCCCCCAGGCGGCCATCGGGCCCGGATTGGCCCTGACGGCGCGGAACGAGGTCGCCACGGCCTCGTAGGCGCCTGCATCGCGGTCGAGCAGCAGGGGGAAGGCGATCACCGTCGTGGCAAGCACGATAATGGCGAAGATGAAACCGGCCAGGTTGCCGAGGACGATCACGGTCCAGCCCGCCTGGGTGGTGAAGAGATCGCGAAGGAAGGTGCCGATGGATGCTGGCGCCTGATCTCCGAACTGCCAGACATAGATGGCCTTTGCCGCCAGAAGCCACAGCACGAAAACGCAAAGCAGGAAGACCCCCATTGAGACGATGGAGGGAATGGCGGGCGAATGCCGCACGTCCAGCGCGTGTTGCCAGGATGTGTCCATGCCGAGTTCGCGCCGCCGGCTGATCTCGTAGAGTCCGACCCCCGCCAGCGGACCGATCAGTGCGAAGCCGGACATCAGCGGAAACAGCATCGGCAGCGCGTTGTTGCCGGAAGTCCATGCCGCCAGCACCACGCCGACGAGCGGATAGATCAGGCACAGGAACACATAGTGGGAGGGCTTCGACATGAAGTCGTCGAGCCCGCGTCTCAGCGCTTCCTCCAGATCCGCGTAGCGTATCCTGCGCACGCCAAGTTCGACCGGTCTTTCGCCTGCCCCGGCAATCACATGAAAGTTCGACATGATCTTATGCTCCCTGTCGGTTCGGAGCGGTCGCCTCGCGAAACTGTTGTTGCCTGGTCACGCGGGACGCGACCGTGGACGCAACCCTACCCCATTCGCGGCGTTTTGTCGCGGATTGAGTGCGGGGAGCGGCGAATTGTGAACAGAGGCGCGGATTCCGCGTCAGCCGCTTCTCGATTTTATCCATGACAGCGCGGCGGGCCCGTGAGATAAGGGCGGCGAGAGACAGGGGCGTCCGCCGGCAGGCGGGCTGAGATGTACCCTTCGAACCTGAACCAGATCATGCTGGCGGAGGAAGTCGCTCGGGGTACGATCTGAACGACATCGCCCCGTGACCGCCCCGCCGAAAGGGGCGAAGATGAAAACCGGAAACACGACGTTCGGCGGCACCAGCCTCGGCGGCCTGCTCGAGGAGATGCGGCAGGCGTCTCCGCTCGTGCAATGTATCACCAACTACGTCGCGATGAATATCGCGGCCAACGTGCTGCTTGCGGCCGGCGCGTCGCCGGCCATGGTGCATGCCGAGCAGGAGGCTGGCGAGTTCGCGGCGATCGCCGGCGCGCTGACCGTCAACATCGGTACGCTGTCGCCGGGCTGGGTAGCCGGCATGCTCGAGGCGGCCGAGGGGGCGAACAATGCCGGCAGGCCGTGGGTGCTCGACCCGGTCGCGCATTTCGCTACCGCCTACCGGCGCGAGACCGTGACGGCGCTGCTCCGGCTGAAGCCCGCGATCATCCGCGGCAACGCGTCCGAGATCATCGCGCTGGCCGGCGGAGCGAGCGCCGGGCAGGGCGTCGACAGCGGCGATTCGGTCGCCAGTGCCGAAGCCTCCGCGCTGGCGCTCGCCCGTCGAACCGGCGCCGTCGTTGCCGTCACCGGCGCGGCCGATTTCGTCACGGACGGGAAACGTGCCGTCCGCATCGAGGGAGGCTCGCCGCTGATGCCGCGCGTCACCGCGTTCGGCTGTTCGCTGACCTGCCTCGTCGGCGCTTTCGCGGCCATACGGCCTGCCGATCCCTTCGCAGCTTCTGTCGCCGCCCTTGCCGTCTTCGCCGTGGCCGGCGAGCGGGCGGCGCGACTTGCCGAAGGGCCGGGCTCATTCGGCTGGCGCTTCCTCGACGCGCTTGTCGCGCTTGATCCAGACGGCCTCGGCCGCGAAGCGCGGATATCGGAGGCCGTTCCCAAATGAGGAAGCCTTTCGACCTCTCACTCTATCTCGTACTCGACCCTCCGCTCTGCGGGTCGAGGGGCATGGCGGAGACGACCCGCGCGGCGGTGGCCGGCGGGGTCACCATGGTGCAGCTTCGCGACAAGCGCGCGTCGACTTCAGAGATGGTCGAGACGGGCAAGGCGCTGCAGGCCGTTCTTGCCGGCACCGGCGTGCCGCTCGTCGTTAACGACGATGTCGAGGCGGCGATCGCGCTGGGCGCCGACGGACTGCATGTCGGACAGCACGATTGTGACGCGTATGCGGCGCGACAACGCATTGGCCCCGATATGATCCTCGGCCTTTCCGTGGAGACGGAGGCGCTCGCCGCCGCGATCGATGTCGGCGCCGTCGACTATGCCGGCGTCGGGCCGGTTTTCGCCACGGCGACCAAGCCGGATCACGAGCAGCCGGTCGGGCTTGGCGGCCTGGCGCCTCTCGTGGCCGCCTCGCCCGTGCCGACGGTCGCGATCGGTGGCCTGACGGCGGAGCACGCGGCGGCGGTGTTGGCGGCGGGG
>JBQCFA010000223.1:0-5255 GCA_051959695.1 Rhizobiaceae bacterium | reverse complement strand
CATAGTCAGCCTTTTCCATGGCATCCGCGATCGCGCCGCCATCCGTCGACTTGGCGCGCTCGATGGCGTCCTTGAGAAGGTAGAGCGCGTCATAGGTGGCGAAAGAATGCGCGGCGGGAGTGGTGCCGTATTTCTCCTGGTACTTCGTGGCAAAGGGAACCGTCTTCGGCGTCAGGGGTGAGTCGGTCGAGGCTGCGGTGAAGGTGCTGACGCCCTGCGTGGCACCGCTGGTCTCCTTCCAGAAAGCGCTCGCGCCGGCCTGTGCGTTGTAGCCCATGAGCAGCATCGGAACCTGCTGGTTAGCCCACTGGACCACCGGCTTGTTGCCGATGATGCCGACCCCGGTGACGATCGCCTGCGCCTTGGAGGCTTCGATCTGCTGGAAGATCGGAGTGAAATCGGAGGTGTCGGTCGCCACCTTGATGGTCTTCACGATCTCCAGCCCGTTCTCCGGCAGGCACTTCTGCAGGAAGGCGTCATAGCTCTTGGTCCAGGCGGCGTCTTCCGTCATCAGGGCAACACGCTTGTAGCCGAGCTGGCCTCCCGCGAGGTCGTGGACCGAATCGCAAACGCCCTTGGCCGTGGAGCTCGCGGGCAGGATCGTACGGAAGACATATTTGTAGTCCGGGTAATGGTCGTGGACGAGCTGACCGACCTGATCGGCTCCGGCGCCCGTGACGATGTACGGGACCTGCAGCCGCGCCGCCCAGGGCGTCAGGGTGATGGCGATCTCGCTCAAGAAGGTGCCGACCATGGCCTTGACGCCATCTTCGCGAACCGCCCGCTGGAAGGCCAGGGTGGCGTCGCTCGCAGACCCCTGATCGTCATATGTCATCAATTCGATCTTGCGACCGTCGATGCCGCCCGCGGCATTGATCTCCTCCGCCGCCATCTTGGCGCCGTTGAGGATTGCCGCGCCATTGATCTGGGCAAATTTCGCCATCACTCCGATGCGGATGGGATCCTCGGCCGCGTGAAGCGGGGCGAGGCTCCACATGGCAGTGGAGAAGGCGACGACAGCGCCGGTAAACGTGGCCAGTACTCTACTCATAGGGTCCTCCCGTGTGCCGCGGCGAGATTGCCGCAGGTTTGCAGAATTCTTTGAGGCGACTTCAGCGGGTCTCGTTCCCGCCGTCGTCGGCAACCAGCTGGCTGCCAGCCAGCATCTCGCTGAACAGGGCGACGGCCGTATGGTCCCGGCCATTGCCGAGATAGCTTTTCGATCCCGCCCACATGTCCTTGCAGAGAGCCGAAAAGGGCGCGGTCGTGCCGGTGGAGCGCGCGACGTCAAGAGCGATGCCAAGATCCTTGACCATCAGATCAAGCCCGAAACCGGCATCGAAGCGCCGGGAAAGCACGTATTGCTTGAATTTCTTCTGGGTCGAATTGTTCATGCCCGTCGAAGCGTTCAGCACATCGACCATCAGCGCAGGATCCAGGCCGAAGCGGCTACCGATGAGCAGCGCCTCGATCCCGATCAGGAAGCCGCCGGCGCTGACGAGATTGTTGAGGGATTTCATTGCATGCGCTGTTCCGACCTGGCCGGTATGGACAATCGATCGGCCCATGCTTTCGAGAACCGCCCTGGCCCGTTCAACGTCGGCCTCCTCGCCACCAACCATGATGGCCAGTTCGCCGGTCTCCGCGCGCGGCACGCCGCCGGAGACAGGAGCGTCGACGAGCCGGCTGCCGGACGCCCGCACCCTGTCGGCCAGCGATCGCGTGCTGTTGGGGTCGCCGCTCGACATCTCGATGACGAGGCTGCCGGGCGCCAGCGCTTCGAGAATACCACCGTCGCCGACAAGCACCTTCTCGACGATCGAGCTGTTCGGCAGCATGGTGATGACGATATCGCATTGACCGGCCAACGCGGCAGGCGAAGAGGCTGCCTGAACCGAGAGCTCCGCAGCGACCTCGTCCAGCCGCGCGGAATCGTTGTCGTGGATGCCCAGCGGAAAGCCCGCGTCCTTGACGCGCTTGCTCATGGGGCGCCCCATGGCCCCGAGACCTACGAACCCGATCCTCTCCAACATCCGCATTTTCCACCCTGTCCCGAGCCGCGCGGCGCGCGAAAAAAGGCGCTCTGGGAAACGCATTTTTGTCTTTGTGTTTGTCATACAGCATGACAGTATGTGAATGCAAGCAGCGAGGAGAAGGGAATGTCCGGGCCGACCTATGAAGTGCTGGCATTGCGGTACGCGACCACGGCGAAGGACCGCTCCCGACGCGAGAACTTCTTTCCGGGCGCGGACCTCCATGACGGTGCGATGCCACTCGACTACTACATCTGGGTCATCCGCGGACACGGCCGGCTGTTCGTGGTTGATACGGGATTCGGGGCCGACGCCGCGAAAGAGCGCAAGCGGATCCTCCTGCACGAGCCGAGCGCGATCCTGCGGCGGGCGGGTGTGGATGCGTCGACGGTGGGCGACGTCATTCTGACGCATCTGCACTATGACCATGCGGGCTCGCTGGATGCGTTCCCGCGCGCGGTCTTCCACCTTCAGGACGAGGAGATGCGATACGCGACCGGCCGATACATGTGCCATGCCTGCCTCAGCGCGCCCTTCTCGGTCGCCGACATCTTGCGGGCGGTTGGCTTCGTCCACCAGGGCCGGGTGCGCTTCCACAATGGCGACGAGGAGTTGGCGCCCGGCATCACCGTGCATCGCGTGGGCGGGCATACGGGCGGCCTGCAGGTGGTCCGCGTCGCCACCGCGCGCGGCCCGCTGGTCCTGGCTTCCGACGCATTTCACTTCACCGAGAATCGTAAGAGGCGGGCGCCGTTCCCTCTCGTCTACCACGTTGGGGACATGCTGGAGGGATTCCGTCGATGCGAGGAACTTGCCGGCGGAGACGCCGCTCTTCTGGTGCCCGGCCACGATCCCGAGGTGGCCCGGCGCTGGCCCGTCCTGGGCGACGACACGCCGGATATCGTCCGCTTGGATCTCCCTCCCCTGAATGACTGGTCATCTTGACATACTGTCATACAAAGCACTAAGCACGGTCGTCTGGTTCGGAGGTCTCATGCGGTTCGAGAAGGTGGTCACCGCCCGTGGTCGCGACTATCGTCTGACGGGTTCGGTGGAGGAAGGGTACGGCGGCGTGGCGGACGCGTTCGCCGAAAACTACTCGGTCGAGGAGGAGATCGGGTCGGCGACCTCGCTCTATGTCGACGGCCGCAAGGTCGTCGACCTATGGGGCGGCTATCGCGACAAGGCGAGGAGCGAACCGTGGCAGAAGGACACGATCCTCTGCATGATGTCGGTGGCCAAGGGCATTGCCGGCATGAGCTTCAACATCCTGATCGATCGCGGCCTCGTCGATCCGGACAAGCCGGTCGCGGAGTACTGGCCGGAGTTCGCCCGCAACGGCAAGGACGGCGTCTTGGTTCGTCACATACTGGACCATACGGCCGGACTGCCCGTCGTGCTCGACCCGCTGTGGAAAGGCGCCGTTTTCGACTGCGACGCGATCGTCAAGGCACTGGAAGACCAGGCGCCGCTTTGGCAGCCGGGCACCAAGGCCGCCTACCACATCCATACACAAGGCAATCTGCTCGGCGAGATCGTGCGCCGCGTGACCGGCAAGCGGTTCCCGCAATTCATCCATGACGAGGTCACCGGCCCGCTCGGCGCGGACTACCAGTACGGCAACCTCTCCGACGCCGACCTGGCCCGCTGCGCCACCCTGGTGCCGACGGTGGAGGGCACGCTTCTGGCCAAGCGCGACACCGATCCCGATGCGCTGGTCGCCAAGGGGTTTACCCAGTTTCCGGACGAGCCCTTGCCGGTGACCCTGAATTCCACCGCTTGGCGCCGCGCCGAGATCACGAGCGCTTCCGGACATGGCAACGCCCGTTCGGTCGCACGCATCTATGCGGCCTTCGCCCGGGGCGGCGAGCTCGACGGCGTTCGCCTGATGTCGTCCCGCACCGTCGAGGATATGCTGACCGAACAGCACAACCAGACCGAATGCATGCAGGAGCGGCCCTACCACCAGGGACGGGGCGTGCTGCTCAATACGCCCGTCTCCGTCTGGATGGGTCCCAATCCGCGCGCCTTCGGGCATCACGGCTTCGGCGGGTCCATCGGCATGGGCGATCCCGATGCACGGATCGGTTTCTCCTATGCCTGCAATAAGATGCATGCCCGCGGAGACAACGGCCCCAGGGCGCGCCGCATCATCGAAGCCGTCTACGAGGCGCTTCGGACATGAGCGCATCCTCCCAGGCGCGGGTCGCGGCTGTAACCGGCGGCGCGGGCGGGATCGGCGAAGCCTGCGTCGCCCGCCTGAAACGCGACGGCTGGAAGGTGGCGATCCTCGACCGCAACATGGATCTGGCACGCGAGGTGGCCGACCGGCAGGGAGCCGTGGCGCATGAGATGGACCTTGCCGATGCGGCGAGCATCGCGGACGCCGCCGCCTGGGTCGAGGCCGAGGTCGGTCCCTGCGCGGCGCTTGCATGCATTGCCGCCCATCTCGAGAACCCGCACCCTCCGGAAACGCAGAATTTCGATGAGTGGGACGCTATCGTACGCACAAACCTGACGGGCACCTTTCGCACGCTGACGAGCTTCGGCAAGGCGATGCTGGAGCGCGGCGCTGGCTCGATTGTCACCATCGGCTCCATAACCGCCTTTAATTCCAGTCCGCTCCAAGCCTATGGACCGACCAAGGCCGGCATCATCAACATGTCGCGAAACTTCGCTGTCTCCTGGGGACGTCGGGGCATCCGCGTCAACTGCGTGTGTCCAGGTCCGACACGCACGCCGGCTGTCGAGGCCAGCTATGCGCGGGGGGAGCGCGATCCCGGCACCATGATCGCGCAGACCGCGCTGGGCCGCCTGGTCGAACCGCGACAGGTGGCCAGCGCAGTCGCCTTCCTCCTGTCGGACGAAGCTGGCGCGATAACCGGCATTGAGCTCCCGGTCGATTCGGGAACGCTGGCGGCGCAGCTCTGGAACCTCTACGGCGGCGTACCGCAGCCTTCCTGAAAGCGACGGAGGAAGTCCCATGCCTCATGAATTGGATGGACAGGTCGTTCTCGTCACCGGCGGCGGACGCGGTATAGGCGCCGCGGCGGCACGAGTAGCCGCGGACCGGGGTGCAGCGGTCGGCGTCCTCGACATAGATGGCAATCTGGCGGCGGAGCAGGCCTCTGGCATTCGTGCCCGGCACGGCAAAGCCCTCGCACTGGTTGCCGATACCTCCGACAGAACCGCCGTCATGGCCGCGGCGGCAGCGCTGAGGGC
>JBQCFA010000222.1:0-5372 GCA_051959695.1 Rhizobiaceae bacterium | reverse complement strand
CAAGCCGGCCAATCCTGGGCGGCTCAACGATCTTCGCCACATCGTCTACAAATCGGCCGACGCACCCTGGCGGCGGGCGCGGCGCAATCTCGGCCTGATGATGCGCGAAGGCCTGCTCAAGGAGAACATCGACGGCGAGGCCCTTCTCTGGGCCCACAGTCGGTTGATCGCGCGGCGCGAGCAACGCAAGATCCTGATGATGATCTCGGACGGCGCGCCGGTCGACGATTCAACGCTTTCGGTCAATCCAGGCAATTACCTGGAGCGTCATCTGCGCGCGGTGATCGAGCTGATCGAGACACGCTCGCCGGTGGAACTGCTGGCCATCGGTATCGGCCACGACGTGACGCGCTACTACCGCCGCGCCGTGACCATAGTAGATGCGGAGGAACTCGCCGGCGCCATGACCGAGCAATTGGCCGCGCTCTTCGCCGAGGAAAGCGTGCGCGACACGCGGCGCGGCGGCGGGCTAAGGCGCACCGGCTGAGTCAAACGTGTCCTTACGTCCAGCGGCGCTCCTCGTTGCCATCTCCTGCGCTGTCCTGCTTGCTTTGGGCCTCCATGCCACCAGCAGCGCGGATGGAATCGCTCCGATCGAGCGGATCGACGTTACCTCGTCTCCGATCCGCGACTTCAAGATCGGCAGCGAGCAGACACGCTTCGGGCCGCTGACCTTCGTCGGCGGACTGGAGATGGTTTCCGGCGCTCGCGATTTCGGAAGCCTGTCGGCTTTCCGCTTCCGCAAGCCGGGCTCGGATTTCATTGGCGTCGCCGATACCGGCTTCTGGTTCTTCGGCCGTGTCGATCATGATGCGGACGGTCGGCCGTCCGGCTTCAGCGACTTCACCATGCAGGCGATGGTCGACCGTGACGGCCACCCGATCGACAGCAAGTACCAGACAGACGCCGAGGGGCTCGGCATACGCGGCGGCGTCGCCACGGCAGGCTTCGAGCGCAACCATCGAATTTCCGAATTCCGTATCGATCCGGCCGGCATGAAGGCGCCGATCCGCGACCTGGATTTCCTCGTTCCGCGCAATGAACTGAGGATGAACCGCGGCTTCGAGACGGTTGCCTACGCTCCGGAGGACGGCCCGCTCCAGGGCGCGCGCGTCGTCATCTCCGAACGGAGCCTCGACGCGAAGGGCAACCAGTACGCCGCCATCCTGGAAGGGCCGCGCAAGGGTGTTTTCACCGTCAAACGCAGCGGCAAGTTCGACATCACCGACGGCGCCTTCCTGCCGAACGGCGATCTCCTGCTTCTGGAACGATCCTTTTCATACGCCGACGGCGTCGCCATGCAGTTGCGGCGCATCGACGGCGGGAGTATCGGGCCGGGCAAGGTGGCTGACGGCCCGGTGCTGCTCCAGGCCGACATGAACTACCAGATCGACAACATGGAGGGGCTCGACGTCTGGCGGCGTGGCGACGGGGCGCTGATGGTGTCGATCGTCTCGGACGACAACCAGTCGCTCTTGCAGCGCAACGTCTACCTGGAATTCCGGCTGGACGAGTAGTGCCTCCGGCAATTGTCATCCAGGTACGATGTCGGCGATGCGCGGGTCCCGATCCTCACCCTGCCGATACCCCGCCCGACAAACGCTAAAGAGGGACGGCTTTGCCCGTCCGACCCAACCGTTTCTTAAAGACTCCGGCCCTAAACCGATCACGCAGAAATACATCTGGAGTGTGATCGCGTGCGCTTTTCCGCGGCGACGACGGCCGATCGGCTATTGCCGGAGCGCTTCGCGCTGACGGTGCGTCCGCTGCTTGCCCGTGTGGACGCCGCGCTCTTCGAGGCGGGCGAGGTCGGCCAGGCCGGCCGCATGTCGCTGGCGGCGTTCTCGATCCGCATCGTCAGCGCCGTCATCGCCTTCCTCAGCCAGGTCTGCATGGCGCGCTGGATGGGTAGCTTCGAGTACGGCATCTTCGTGCTCGTCTGGGTGTCGATGGTGATCGCAGGCAGCCTCGCCTGCCTTGGCTTCGACACTTCGCTGATCCGCTTCGTTCCGGAATATCGCGCAAGCGGCAGGCTCGAAGAGATGCGCGGCATTCTCCTGACCAGCCGTCTTTTCGTCTTTCTCGCCGCATCCGCCTTCGCGGCGCTCGGCATGGCAAGCCTGTGGCTGTTCTCCGGCGAGATCGATGGCGTCTATATCCAGCCCTTCCTGCTCGGCCTCTTCTGCCTGCCGATGCTCTCGCTCTCCGACGCGCTGCAAGGCGCGTCGCGCGCCCATTCCTGGGTCTTCGCGGCGCTCATGCCGGCCTATATCGTCCGGCCGATCCTTATCCTCGTCTTCATGGCGGGCGCGCTTGGGGCCGGCTATCCGCCTTCCGCTTCCGTGGCCGTGGTCGCAGCGCTCGGAGCGACCTACACGACGACCGTCGCGCAGCTCTTCGGGGTGACGCGACGGCTCGACGCGAGACTGCCGAAGGGGCCGCGGCGCGTCCTCTTCGGGCACTGGTTCACCGTCTCGCTGCCGATCTTCCTTGTCGACGGCTTCTTCTTCCTGCTCACCAATGCCGACGTGCTGATGGTGGGCCGGTTCATGGCGCCGGACGACGTGGCCGTCTACTACGCCACGGTGAAGACTTTGGCGCTGGTGCATTTCGTATATTTCGCGGTGAAGGCCGGCGTGGCGCCACGTTACGCCGCCTTCACGCATGGCGGCAGCCATGACGAACTCGCCGCCTTCGCGCGCCAGACAGTATCCTGGACATTCTGGCCCTCGCTTGCCATGGCGCTCGCGGTGCTCGCCATCGGCGAGCCGATGCTGTCGCTCTTCGGTCCCGGCTTCGACGCCGGCTATCCGTTCCTGTTCGTGCTCGTTGTCGGGGTCGTCGCACGCGCCGCCGTCGGGCCGACCGAAAGCCTTCTGACGATGAGCGGCAACCAGAATATCTGCGCCGCGGTCTATGCGCTGACGCTGGCGGTGAATGTCGGGCTCAACCTGCTGCTCATCCCCGCCATGGGGCTTTGGGGCGCGGCAATCGCGACGAGCGCGGCGATGGTGTTCGAGGCCATCGCCCTTTCGTTCACCGTCTGGCGCAAGCTCGGCATCGTCATGGCGGTCTTCCTGCCCTCGCCGCAGACAGAGAGAACGGTCGGATAGGATGGCTGCGGTACCCCTTCTCGAGGAGATGACGGGCGGCCCGGCGGGCGCCATGATCTCGGAACTCGCCGGTCTTGCCGAGGACCCGGTCGAGCGCGCTCGCGTCGAGCTCCTGACGGACCACCGCCCCTCGCGGCGGCTCGCCATCTATCCGGCCTCGGCCGGCTTCGACCTGATCGAGGAACTCGACCACCTGGCGGCGCGGGCGTTGGAACCCAACGTGTTCTTCAATCCGCGCTTCCTGGCGCCGGCCATGCCAAGGCTTGAGGACCGGGAGGTCAAACTGGCGGTCATCCGCGACGGCAACGAGTTCAAGAGCCGGCTGCGCCTTCTGCTGCCATTTTCGATCGAACGGCCAACCACGCCGCTCGGCGTGTCGGTCATGCGCAGTTGGGCCCACCCTTTCGGGCCGCTCGGCACGCCGCTGATCGACGCCGACGACCCGGCGACCGTGATGGACGATTTCCTGGCCATGGTCGTTCGCCCGCATCTCAGGATGCCGAAGGTGCTGGTCCTGCCCGACATGCATCTGGACGGCGCCGTCGCCCGCATGCTGCGCTCCTTCGCGGCCAGCCGCGACCTGACCCTGATCGCCACGGAGGAAGTCGAGCGCGCCTTCCTCGAAAGCACGCTTGACGGCGAGGAGTATCTGAAGGCGTCGCTCAGGGCGCACCACTTCCGCGAATTCAGGAGGCTGAAGCGCAGGCTGGGCGACCAGGGGACGCTGGAATACCGCATCGCGCGCCAGCCGGAGGAGATGCGCGCCGGCGTCGAGGCGTTCCTGGCGCTCGAAAGCTCCGGCTGGAAAGGGCGTGATCGCACGGCCATGGTCAACGACCGTTACCAGGCAGCGTTCGCGCGCGAGGCGGTGCACCTGCTCTCGCAGCGGGACATGAGCCGGGTCCACACGCTTCACCTCGACGGCCAGATCATCGCCTCGCTGATCGTCTTCGTGGAGCAGGGCATCGCCTATACATGGAAGACGGCATACGACGAGAGCTACTCGGCCTATTCGCCGGGTACGCTGCTGATGATCGAGGCGACGAAGACCCATCTCGACGACCCGAACATCCAGGCGACCGATTCCTGCGCTGTTCCGGACCATATCGTCATGGACCGGCTGTGGAGCGAGAGGCGGCGCATGGGCACGCTGGTGCTCGGCATCACACCGCAGGCCGACCGCGCGGCGCGCCAGGCGGCCAAGCAGCTCCATCTCTACCGCGAGACGCGCAACATGGCGCGGCTCCTGCGCGAACGTGTCCGGCAACTCGTCGGACGGCATTGAGCAACAACAACTCGCGATATCCGAGCGGAGCGCACCCGGCCGATCGCGACGCTCTTTGCCCCGTCAGTATCCGCCTATGATCGGAAGGACCTCTCCGCTAATGTAGCTGGAGCATTGCGGCGAAGCGAGGAAGACATAGGCAGGAGCGATTTCCTCCGGCTGCGCCGGACGCTTCATGGGGACATCCGCGCCGAATTTCGAGACATCCTCCGCTTCCTTGTAGGACGGATTGAGGGGCGTCCAGACCGGTCCAGGCGCTACCGCATTGACCCTGATGCCCCGTGGCACGAGGTTTCCGGCCAGCGCCCGGGTAAATGCATGGATGCCGCCCTTGGTGAGAGAATAGTCGATCAGGCTCTTCGACCCTCGGATGCCGGTCACCGATCCTGTATTGACGATCGCGTCGCCATTCCGCATGTGCGGAACCGCAGCTTTAGCCATGTGGAAATAGCCATAGAGGTTGGTTTTGACAGTCAGGTCGAAATGCTCCTCGGAAAGATCGACCAGACGCTTTGAGTGGATCTGGAAAGCGGCATTGTTCACCAGGACGTTGAGCGCGCCGAATTCCTTGATGACCGAGGCCACCGCACGCTCGCAGAATGATCGTTTTGCAACGTCTCCGGTGATAACCAGGCACCGTCGCCCCTCCTTCTCCACCGCTTTCCTGGTCACGCCGGCGTCCGCCTTTTCGGTCAGGTGAACGATGGCGATGTCCGCTCCCTCGCGGGCGAACAAAACGGCGACCGCGCGGCCGATGCCGGAATCCCCGCCGGTGATCAAGGCGACTTTACCTTCAAGCTTGCCGGAACCCTTGTAGAAAGACGCGTCGTACATCGGCGCCGGGTCGAGCATCCGTTCATCGCCCGGCTTCGCGTGATGCTGTTTTGGGAATGGTGGAACGGGATACTCTCGAGCTCCCGCCTGCATGGCTCCATGCTCGCGGCCGCTGGCCTCCTTGTCGTTCTTCCGCACTT